>DASVUF010000008.1:0-10026 GCA_036387195.1 Pyrinomonadaceae bacterium
CCAGCCGGCGCCCGGCCGCGCCCTCTATCAGCTCGGCCATCCGCGCCCACGTCCTGTCCCACGTGTTCTGCGCGAGCAGCGCGTCCACGCGCGCCAGCCAGTCGGCGTCGGCGCCGCGCGCGAGCAGGCGCCCGGCCGCCGCGGCGAAGCCCTCCGCGTCGTCGGCTATCTCGACCAGCCCCAGCTCGCCGTAGGGGCGCACGACGTCGCGAATCGAGGTCGAGACGACGGGCTTGCCGGCGGCGAGGTACTCGGGCGTCTTCGTCGGGCTGATGTAGCGCGTGTGCTCGTTGAGCGCGAAGAGCAGCGTCGCCACGTCCCAGCCGGCGAGGTACGCGGGCAGCTCCTTGTAGGACTTGCCGCCGAGGTAGTGGATGTTGGCGGCGCGCGGCAGCGCCGCCTCGTCAATCTTGACGACGGGGCCGATGATGACGTACTGCCAGTCGGGGCGCGCGGCGGCGAGCCCGCGCAGCAGTTCGAGGTCGAAGCGCTCGTCCACCACGCCGAAGAAGCCGAGACGCGGGTGGGGAATCGCCTTCTGGTCTTCGGGGTCCTGGCTGACGACGCGCGCGCGGCCGAAGTGCTCGCGGTCTATCCCCGACGGGAAGGCGTAGACGTGCGGGTGTCGCCCGCGCTTGACCTCGTACAAGCTCTGACCGCCGGTGAAGACGAGGTCGGCGCGTCGGAACAGCTCCTCCTCGCGCGCGCGCAGCTCGGGCGGCGCGAACTTGAAGGCCGACAGCTCGTCCATGCAGTCGTAGACGACGGCGAGCGGCCGCAGGTGTCGCGTCCACGCCGCCGCCATCGGCGTGTAGAACCAGAGCGCGTGCTCGCGAATCTTGTGCTCGGCGAAGAGGCGCGAGAGCAGCGATTGCAGCAGCGCCTCCTCCTCTTCCCTCTTGCCGCGCACGCTCTCGGGCAGGCGGGGCACGGCGACGCAGACGCCCTCCTCGCTCTGCCTGACTTCGAAGCGCGGCGCGACGCCCTCTTCGTAGAGCGGCTCCTCGAAGAAGAAGACGCGGCGCTCGCGCGCGCAACGACTCAGTAGATGCTGCGGCCTCTGGTAGACGAAATCCCAACGCAGGTGCGAAAAGCACACGAGGTCAAAATCACCGCCGTCTTTGAACTTGATAACGTCTCCCATACTGGCCCCCTTAAAAGTTTTTCTTACCTGCCCCCGGCGAGGCGAACGCGGCTCCAGCCCGCGCGGCCCGCTCAGGGTCTGCGCCGCGTGCAGCCGCCACCGCCTTCCGGGATGTCTTCGGTTGACGTGGACTACGGATTCCGCGGCCGCGCCGCCTGGCGGCTCCGACCGCGCCCCGCGCCGAAACCTCTCCGGCGCAGGGGAAGCCCGCCGAGGCTTTCAAAGGGCCGGCGGGCTCGGGACAATGGCGGGTGAGGGTGTACAGCTTCCCGCCGTTTAGAAGTATGTGGTCATTGGGGGATGATAGCGCACGCCGGCGCCAAAACCTTGTCGCTCCGAAGAAGAAACCTTGCCATGCAGAGACCACATGACTCCGGGGGACAGGCGCTTGTTTTTAGTGCGTTTCGGCTAACATGTGATTATGGCGCCCGGCGCGCGCCGCGTCTGTCTCTACTCGTACAATTTTTTGTGCGCCATGGCGCCATCCTCAACGTCTCCTGGCCCGCGCGGGGCGCTGCTCTCTCCAGGCTCGCGCGGCGCGCGGGAGCCTTACGGTACACTGACAAAGTTTTTCCGCGCCGCCGGCGTGGGTTCGCGCGCGAGCCGGGCGTCTTCAAGGTGGAGAGTGATGCTGGAGCCTTCGGAAATCCCGCGCGCCGAGGCGACGCACGAGGAGTTGTTTCTCGCGCGTTACGGGTCTCTGCGCTCGTGGGCTCTGCGGCTGACCGCGGGCGACGCGGCGCGCGCCGAAGACCTCGTCCACGACGCGTTCGTCCACTTCACGCTCGCGCGCCCCGACCTGGCGCGCATGCAGAACCTGGACGGCTACCTCTACCAGATGTTGCGCAACCTGAACACGTCGCAGTTGAGGCGGGCCGCGCGCAGGCGCGAGGACGCGCCCGCGGTCGTCGAGTTCGACTCGGTCGAGTTCGCGCTGCGCGCCGCCGACCCGCGCGACCTCATCCGCGTGCAGGACGAGCTGCGTCAGGTCTGCCGCTACGCCTGCCTGCGCAAAGAGACGTCGAAGGCCGGCGGCGTCCTCATCCTGCGCTTCATGCACGGCTACTACCCGGGCGAGATAGCGCGCTTCACGCGCTCGACGCGCGAGGCCGTCGAGGAGCGCCTCCGCGTCGCGCGCAGCGAGGCGCGGCAGTACTTGAAAGACCCCGACAGCCTGCGCTTCATCAACCGGGAGCGCGCGCGCGGCGGCGCGGCCGAGCCCGCGACCGGGTACGCGCAGACGCCCGAAGAGTTGTTGCTCGACCTGCGCCGCCGCGTCTTCGACTCGCGCCGCGGCGCGTGCCCCGACGGCGCGCGGCTCGCGCGGCTCTACGACGCGACCACGGGCGCCGCGCCCGACTGCCAGACGCTCGCGCACCTCTTGAGCTGCCCCGTCTGCGTCGAAGAGGTCAACCGCCTGCTCAACCTTCCGCCGCTTTCGGAGCGTTACCCGACCGACGCGCTCGGCAACGAGCCGCGCGGCAAGGGCGGCGGCGGCGGCGACGGGACGGGCGGCGACGGCGACGGCGGCGGGACGGGCGGCGAAGGCGGCGCGGGCGGCGCGACGCGCGAGGAGGCGGGGCGCTGCCGCCGTCGCGCGCGCGAGGTCTTCGAGCACAGGCCGCGCGAGCTGTGCGTCTCTGTCAACGGCCGCGTGCTCGGCGCGCAGCGCGTCGGCTCGGTCGTCAACGAGCAGAAGCTCAACGTCTCCGGCGGCGAGGGGGTCAGCTTCGTCGAGGTCTTCAGCGAGCAGGGCGTGCGGCTGCTCTACCTCGACGCCGCGCTGTGGCCCGCGGACGCGGACGGCGGCCGCACGGCGCGCGTCTCCTTCAGCGACCGGCGGACGCTCGAAGCGCGGCTCACCCACGTCGGCTCCGCGCCGACGCTCCGGGTCGTCTACCGCGACCCGCTCATGGCCGCCGCGCCGGCCGCGCGGTCGGGGCTCGCCGAAGGGGACGGGGCAATCGGCGGCGCGCTCGAAGATGAGGGCGGCGCCGAAGAGGATGAGGGCCGCGCCGGACGTGCGCGCGCGCGCCGCGCGCCGTTCGCGCCGGCGTTGGACTGGCTCAGGCGTCTGACGGGCCGGTTCACGACGCCCTTCAAGGTCATCCGCCCGGTTCCGGTCGCGGCTGCGCTGGCGGTCATCGTGGCGGCGGCGCTGCTGTTCACGCGCTTCAGCGTCCCGCCCGTCTCGGCCGCGGAGCTTCTGCGGCGCGCGGCCGCGGCGGAAGAGTCGGCGGCGGCGGCGGGGCTCGTGCTACACCGCACGGTCTACGTCGAGGAGGCGCGCGCCGACGGCCGCGGGCGCGTCACGCGCAGGCGCGTCGAGACGTGGCAGGGCGGCGCGAGCGGGATACGTCTGCGCAGGCTCTACGACGAGCAGGGGCGTCTGTCCGCGGGCGAGTGGACTAACTCGGACGGCGCGACAGTCGTCTACCGCCGCGGCTCGGCGCCGACTTCGACCGGCGCGGCGGGCGCGGCCGGCGTCGCGCAGTTGATAGAGGCGGGCGAGCTGTGGCGCGTCGAGCCTTCGGCCGGAACCTTCGGCGCGCTCGCCGGCGCGGACGGGGAGTTGAAGGTCGAGGAGCGGCTCGGGGCGTACGTCCTCGCCGTCCCCGCGCGCGGGGGCGCGGCGGCGGGCGTGTTGCGCGGCGCGGAGCTGTGGCTCAACAAGTCAGACCTGCGCGCGTTCCGCATGACGCTCGCCGTCGAGCGCGGCGGCGAGCGGTTCGAGCACCGCTTCATAGAGGGCGCGTTCGAGAAGCGACGCCCCGCGGAAGTCCCGCCTTCGGTCTACCAGGTCGAGCCCGAGTTGCTCGGCGCGGCCGAGGGCGCGGGCGGCGCCGGCGCGGCCGTCAGGACGCAGAGCGCGGAGGGAGGCCGCGCGCCCGCGGGCGGCGCGCGCGCGCCGGCGGTCGCCTCCGCCGAGCTTGAGGTGGAGGTGGCCTACCTCCTCAACCAGATTAAGGCGAATCTCGGCGAGCAGGTCAGCATGGGGCGCACCACAGGAGGAGCCCTGCGCGTGGAGGCGCTCGTCGAGTCCGAGGGCCGCAAGGAGGCCATCCTGCGCGCCCTCGGCCCAGTTGCGGGCGACCCGGCGGTCGTCATCGCCGTCTCGACCGTCGCGGAGGAGCTTGCGCGGCGCGAGCGCGAACGCGCGGGCGCGCGTGCGGGCGGCGCCACCGAGCGCGAGGTGGTCGTCGCGGGCGCGGGGCGCATCCCGGCCGACGCGGAGCTGCGCGCGCACTTCGGCGCGCGGCTCGCGGACGGCGCGCGCGTGGACGCCGAAATCAAAGGCTTCGCCGCGCGCGCCATGCGCCACTCGCGGCAGGCTTTGCTCCACGCCTCGGCGCTCAGGCGGCTCGCAGGCCGCTTCACGCCCGAGCAGGCGCGCGAGCTTCAGCCCGAGGCGCGCGCCAAGTGGCTCTCAATGATTAAGGAGCACGCGGGCGCGTACCGGCGCGAGGTCGCGGCGCTGCGCGCGCAGCTCACGCCCGTCTTCGGGCCGCAGGGCGCGGGCGCGCGAGTGGCGCCGGCGGGGGCGCCCGCCGAGTCGGCCGAGCGGCTTTTACAGTCGAGCTACGCGCAGGACGACGCCGTGCGCTCGGCCTTCACAGTCTCGGAGGGCGGCGGGAGCGCCGCAGCCCTCAAGTCGCCGCAGTTCTGGCGCGCGCTGGCCGAGGGCGAACGGCTCGCGGCTTACGTCGCGGAGGCTTACGAACGCTGAGCCCCCGCGAGCCGGCCGCCGCGCGACGGCCCCGGCGACACTTTACGAACGACCCGATGAAGAGCAGGACGAACAGGCGGGACTCCACGAAGGCGGCGGCGCGCGGCGTCGTGCTGGCGCTGGCGCTCGCGCTGACGGCGGCGGCGTCCGCGTCTGCGGCGCGCGCGCAGTCGCCGGCGGCGACGCTCGGCGGGACGGTGCTCGACGAGACGGGCGCGGTCGTGCCCGAAGTGGAAATCACCGTCCTCAGTTTGAGCACCGCCGTCCAGCGCCACGCGACGACGGGCGGCGAGGGCGCGTTCGTCGTCCCGCTGCTGCCGCCCGGCCGCTACACGCTGACGGCGCAGCGCGAGGGCTTCGCCACGCTCGAAGTCCGCAACATCGTCCTCAACGTCGGCGACCGGCAGGCGCTCCGCATACGCCTCCGCGTCGGCGAGGTCGGCGAGACGGTCACGGTCGTTGACGCGCTCGACTCCGGCGTCGGGCGCTCGGCCTCAAGCTCCGCGGGCACGGTCGTCAACCGCCGCTTCGTCGAGAACCTCCCGCTCAACGGCCGCAGCTTCCAGTCGCTCTTCGAGCTGGCGCCCGGCGCGGTGCTGACGCGGACGAGCTTTAACGAGCAGGGGCAGTTCTCTGTCAACGGCCAGCGCGCCAACGCCAACTACTTCACGGTGGACGGCGTCTCGGCCAACGTCGGCGTGTCGGCGGGCGCGGCTCCGGGTCAGGCGGCGGCGGGCGGGTTGCCGGCGCTGACCGTGCTCGGCGGCGCTAACAACCTCGTCTCGCTCGACGCGCTCGAAGAGTTCCGGCTGCTGACCTCGTCCTACGCGCCCGAGTTCGGGCGCACGCCGGGCGCGCAGGTCGCCATCGCCACGCGCTCGGGGAGCAACGAGCTGCACGGCTCGGCCTTCGAGTATTTCCGCGGCGGCGGGCTCGACGCCAACGACTGGTTCGCCAACTCGCGCGGGCTGCCGCGCCCGGCCGTCCGCCAGCACGACTTCGGCGCGACGCTCGGCGGCCGCCTCCGCCGCAACCGCGCCTTCTTCTTCGCTTCCTACGAGGGCATGCGGCTGCGCCAGCCGCAGGTCGGGCTGACCGAAGTGCCCTCGCTCGCCGCGCGCGCGGCCGCCGGCGCGGGGGCGCGCCCGCTGCTCGAAGCCTTCCCCGTCCCGAACGGCGCGGACCTCGGCGCGGGCTTCGCCGAGTTCGCCGCCAGCTACTCCGACCCTTCGCGCTTCGACGCCGCCAGCGTCCGCCTCGACCTCGTCGCCACCGAAGCCCTCACGCTGTTTACGCGCTACGCCAACGCGCCGTCGCGCACCGCGCAGCGCGGCGGCGTCGGCTCGCCCGGGCAGGCGGGGCAGAGCCTCAACACCGTCAACCGAACGGCGCTCGACACGCAGACTCTGACGGCCGGCGCGACGTGGGCGCCCGCGCCGCGCGTCACGGGCGACCTGCGCTTCAACTGGAGCCGCGTGCGCGGCGAGACGGCGCTCGCCTTAGACGACTTCGGCGGGGCGCGCCCGCCCGCGGCCTCGCTCCTCTTCCCGCCCTTCGCCGGGCCCGTCTCCTCCGGCTTTCAGGTCACTCTGCGCGGCGGGCTCAACTCGGGTTTCGGCGCGGGGAAGAACGTCAACAACTTTCAGCGGCAGTTGAACCTCGTCGGCGCGCTCTCCGTCCTGCGCGGGTCGCACGAGCTGAAGTTCGGCGTTGACTACCGCCGCCTCGCGCCCGTCTACGGCCCGCTCAACTACGCGCAGACGGTCGTCTTCGGCGACGCGCGGACCAACGGCGTCAACGCGGCCGTCGAGACGGGGCGCGCCTTCCAGGTCAAGGTCACGGCCGACGCCGGGCCGCGCCGGCCCGTCTTCACGAACCTCTCGCTCTACGCGCAGGACGCGGCGCGCGTGACGCAGCGGCTGACGGTCGTCTACGGTCTGCGGTGGGAGCTGAACCCGCCGCCGGCCGAGGGCGAGGGGCGCCACCCGGCCGTCTTCCGCGGGTTCGAGGGTGACGACGACGACTTCGGTTTGGGCGGCGGCGGCCGGGGCGCCGGCGTCGGCCTCGCGCCCCGCGGGACGCCTCTGTGGAAGACGAGCTACAACAACTTCGCGCCGCGCGCCGGCGCGGCCTACCTGCTCTCGCGCGGGCTCGGGACGACCCTGCGCGGCGGGCTCGGCCTCTTCTACGACCTCGGCACGGGGCAGGCGGCGCAGGCGTTCGGCAGTGTCTTCCCATACGCGCGCGAGCGCCTGCTCGCCGACGTCCCCTTCCCGCTCGACGCCGGGGCGGCCGCGCCGCCGCCGCTCGGCCTCGACCCGCCGTACGGGACGGTCTACGCCTTCGCGCCGCGCCTCCGTCTGCCGCTGACGCTCCAGTGGAGCGCGGCCGTCGAGCAGCCGCTCGGCGGCGGGCAGTCGCTCTCCGTCTCGTACGTCGGCGCGGCCGGGCGCCGCCTGCTCAGGCAGACGGCGATGCTCAGCCCCAGCCAGCACGTCACCGTCCTGCGGCTGGTGACGAACACCAGCTCGTCCGACTATCACGCGCTCCAGGCGGTCTACGCGCGGCGGCTCGTGAAGGGGTTGCAGGCGCACGCCTCCTACACCTGGTCGCACTCGATTGACGACGACTCGGACGACTCGGCGAGCGGCCTGCTCATCGTCGGCTCGTTCGCCACGCGCACCGAGCGCGGCCCCTCGACCTTCGACGTGCGCCACTCGCTCGGCGGCGCCTTCAGCTACGACCTGCCGGGGTGGAAGCGCGCCGGGGCGCCGCTGCGCGGCTGGTCGCTCGACGCCATCTTCCGCGCGCGCGCCGCCACGCCCGTCAACGTCATCCGGACGACGGGCGTCTTCACAGGCGACCTCGTCGAGGCGCTGCGACCCGACCTCGTCGGCGGCGTCGCCGTCTACCTCGAAGACCCGCGCGCGCCGGGCGGGCGGCGGCTGAACCCGGCGGCGTTCCGCGCGACGGCGGGGCGTCAGGGCAGCCTCGGGCGCAACGCGCTGCGCGGCTTCGGCCTCTCGCAGCTCGACCTGGCCGTGCGCCGCCGGTTCACGCTCTCGGAGCGCGCGCGGCTCCAACTGCGCGCCGAGGTCTTCAACGTCTTCAACCACCCGAACTTCGGCGACCCCGTGGGCGACCTCCAGAGCCGCCTGTTCGGGCTGAGCACGCAGACGCTCGCGCGCGGCCTCGGCACGGGCGGCGTCAACGGCGGCCTGAGCCCGCTCTACCAGGTCGGCGGCCCGCGCTCCGTGCAGCTCGCGCTGCGGCTCAACTTCTAAGGCTTCGCCCACCGGTCGCCAGAGGCCCGGGCGACCCTGAGAGGACAGACGATGACACGCACACTCGCCAGAACATGCGCGCCGGCGGCGGCGCTCCTCTTGACGCTCCTCGCCCTCGCCGCCGCCGCGCCCCACGACCGGGCGGCCGCCTCCGGCAAAGCCGGCGCGCGCGCCTCACGTCCGGCGGAGGCGCGGCCGGCGAGAATCGAGAAGACCCTCGCGCGGCCGCCGGCGAGCTTCGAGGCCAACGCCGGGCAGGCGGACGGGCGCGTCCGCTTCCTCTCGCGCGGGCCGGGGCACGCGCTGCTGCTCACGGCCGAAGGGGCCACGCTCGCCTTCAGGACGGGCGACGCGTCGAAGGAGAACGCGGCGTCGCGCGTGACGCCGCGCGGAGAGAGCGTCCGCGGGGCGCGGGCGGAGAGCATCCGAGGGGCGTGGGCGGGGAGCGTCCGAGGGTCGCGCGGCGCGGCGGAGCCGCCCTCCTTCCGACTCGTCGGGATGAGTTTCGTCGGCGCCAACCCGCGCGCCGTCGTCGAGGGCGAGGGGCGGCTCGCGGGCCGCGTCAACTACCTCGTCGGCCGCGACCCTTCGAAGTGGCGGACGGGCGTGCCCACCTTCGCCGGCGTCCGCTACCGCGAACTCTACCCGGGCGTTGACCTCGTCTACCACGGCGGCGCGGGCGACCGCCTCGAATACGACTTCGTGCTCGCGCCCGGCGCCGACCCGCGCCGCATCCGCCTGCGCTTCGACGGCGTGGACTCCCTCTCCGTCGGCGACGGCGGCGAGCTGCTGCTCAGGACCGCGTCGGGGACGATGCGCCAGAGCGCGCCCTTCGTCTACCAGCAGGCGCGAGGCGCGAGGCGCCAGGTCGCCGGGCGCTACGTGCTGCGCGGCCGCGGCGAGGTCGGCTTCGAGCTGGGCGCGTACGACCCCGCGCTCGCGCTCGTCATTGACCCGGTGCTGGTCTACTCGTCCTACGTCCCTTACGCCAACCGGATGGCAGTCGGCGCCGACGGCTCCGTCTACCTCGCCGGCACGGCCGAGACATACCCGGGCGGCCCGCTCGCCACGCCCGGCGCGTTCCAGACCGCGCGCCGCGGCTCAAGCGACGCCTTCGTCGCGAGGTTCACGCCCGACGGCTCGCAGCTCGCCTACCTCACCTACCTCGGCGGCGGCGACGCGGGCGGCCCCGGCACGGGCTTCGAGCAGGGGCTCGACGTCGCCGTTGACGCGGCCGGCCAGGCTTACGTCACCGGCGTCACATACTCGGCCGACTTCCCCCTGGTCAACGCCTTCCAGCCGGCGAGCGGCGGCGGCGGCTCCGAGGGCTTCGTCGCCAAGCTGAACCCTTCGGGCTCCGCGCTCGTCTATTCGAGCTACCTCGGCGGCTCGGACATCGAGATGAGCAAGTCGGTCGCGGTTGACTCGGCGGGCGCGGCCTACGTCTACGGCGACACCACCTCGAACGACTTCCCCGTGAAGAACGCGCTCCAGCCGGCGCGCAAAGGCGCCAGCGACCTCTTCCTGACCAAGGTCGCGCCCGACGGCGGGACGCTCGAATACTCGACCTACCTCGGCGGCTCGGACGGCGAGGTGGGCTTCCTCGGCGACGTGGCCGTGGACGCGGCCGGCGCGGCCTACGTCGCCGGCACGAGCTATTCGTCCGACTACCCCGTCACGCCCGGCGCCTTCCAGCCCGCGACCAGGACGCCCGCGGGGCTCTTCGACTCAGACCTCGTAGTGACGAAAGTCGCGCCCGGCGGCGCGGCGCTCGGCTACTCGACCTACCTCGGCGGCGCGGGCAGCGACTTCTGCTACGGCGTCGCCGTGGACGCCGCCGGTCAGGCGCACGTCGTCGGCCACACGGGCTC
>DASVUF010000009.1:0-5150 GCA_036387195.1 Pyrinomonadaceae bacterium
CGCGCCCCCCCCGACTCTTCGAGACCCGCTCCTTTAAAGTCTCCCCGCCGTAGCCTCCTACTGCCTGCCGCCCCCGCCATTCCGGGCGGCCGCCAGCTCGGGCTGGGTCATGAGGCGGGGGGCGTTGTCGAGCGGCGTCACCGACTCGATGCTCTTGTTGGCGTTCGAGGCCGCGCCGAGTTTTTTGAACTCCCGGGCGGTCACCAGCCAGCGATGCTCCAGCGAGCCGACGGTGTCGTTGTACGACTCGACGGCCTGCTTCAGCGAGCCGCCGAGCTTCGACATGTGCTCCGCTATCTTGGCGGTGCGCTCGTAAAGCTCGCGCCCGAGTTCGCTGATCTGCTTCGCGTTCTCCGTGATAGCCTCCTGCCGCCAGCCGTAAAAGACCGCCTTGAGGAGCGCGATCAGGGTCGTCGGCGTCGCCAGAATGACGCCCTTCTCGACGCCGAACTCGATCAGCGACGGGTCGTGTTCGAGCGCCGAGCTGTAGAAGGCCTCGCCCGGCAGGAACAGCAGGACGAACTCCGGCGCGGGCTGGACGTGCTGCCAGTAGCCCTTATCGCTCAGTGACTTGATGTGGCCGCGCAGGTGTCCCGCGTGCTCCCTCAGCTTGGTGGCGCGGGACGCCTCGTCCGACGCCTCGTCGTACGCCGCGAGGTACGCCTCGATGGGCGCCTTCGAGTCTACGACTATCGTGCGCCCGCCCGGGAGCTTGACGACCAGGTCGGGGCGCAGGTTGCCGCCCTCGGCCGCCACGCTGGCCTGCTCGCAGAAGTCGCAGTAGGAGAGCATCCCGGCGAGTTCCACGACGCGCCTGAGCTGCACCTCGCCCCAGCGGCCGCGCGTGTTGGGCGAGCGCAGCGCGCTGACGAGCTTGTTCGTCTGGTCGTGCAGGCGCGTCTGCCCTTCGGCGAGGTTCCTGACCTGCTCGTTGATCGCCTGGTACGCGCCCTCGCGCGCGACCTCAAGCTCTTGCAGCTTCGCCCCCATCTGCGCGAGCGAGTCCCTGACGGGCCGGACGACCTCCGCAATCTGCGCCTGACGGTTCGTCAAATCCTCGCGGGCCAGCTCCTGGAAGCCTTCGAGTTGCGTGCGCGCGAGGCTGATGAAGGTCTCGTTGTTGTGCTGGAGCGCCTTCGCCGACAGGGCCGAGAACGTGTCGGCGAGCTTGCGCTGCGCGTCGTCGATGAGGGCGAGTTTCTCGTCGGCGGCGAGCCGCTCCTTGTCGCGCTCCGTGACCAGTTCCGCCTCGCGCGCGGCCGCGGCGGCGATGCGGCGGTGCGCGTCGTCGATGCGGGCCGTGAGGTCCGAGACCAGCTTTTCAAACTCGGGGATGCGCGCCGCGCCGGCCTCGGCCTTGGAGCGCCGCTCGATCTCGCGCGCGGCCTCCGCCTGAAGCTGCGCGATGCGCTCGTCCTTCGAGCGGAGCGCGCCGCCGAGTTCGGAGGCCCGGCGCTCGCACGCTTCGAGCTGCGCGCGGAGCCCCGCCCGTTCGCCCTCCGCCGCCGCGCGGGCCTGTTCGTGGACGCCCGCGGCCTTGCCCCGGTTAATCAGCCACGCGCAGGCGAAGCCGGCTGCGAGCCCGAGTATAAGTGTCACAAGTGGGAGTACGGCCTCCATGAAACATCTCCTAACGGTTGACAGGTTGAGTTGACGTGCGGCAGACGGGATTTAACTCAGGCGCCGCGCGTGGCCGGCTGGCGTGAGAATGCCGGCGGGCATTGTTATTGATTTCGCCCCGTTTGTCCAACGCGCGCAGGCCAACGCGCCCGCTTTTTTATCGCTAAAGCCGAGCCGCCCTGTGCATCCGGCGCGCGCTCTGTGTTAAATCTATCCCCGCACAAACCCTCAGCCAACTTTATTCAGCCGGAGGATTCGTAGACACATAATGAGCACACAGCCCAACAAGATTATCTACTCGATGGTCGGCGTCAGCCGCCACTACGACAAGCGCGCCGTCCTGAAAGACATCTACCTCTCGTACTTCTACGGCGCGAAGATCGGCGTCATCGGCCTCAACGGCTCGGGCAAGTCCACGCTGCTGCGCGTCATCGCGGGCGAGGACAAGGGCTACACGGGCGAGACGGTGCTCTCGCCGGGCTACTCCATCGGCTACCTCCAGCAGGAGCCGCGGCTCGACGAGTCGAAGACCGTCCGCGAGACCATCGAGGAGGCCGTCTCGGAGACCGTCTCGCTCCTCAAAGAGTTCGACGACATCAACGCCCGGTTCGGCGACGAGATGTCGGAGGACGACATGAACAAGCTCCTCGAACGCCAGGGAGAGGTGCAGGAGCGGCTCGACGCGCTCGACGCGTGGGATTTGGACTCGCGGCTCGAGATGGCGATGGACGCGCTGCGCTGCCCGCCGGGCGAGACGCCCGTCAAGGTGCTCTCGGGCGGCGAGCGGCGCCGCGTCGCGCTCTGCCGGCTGCTCCTGATGAAGCCCGACATCCTCCTGCTCGACGAGCCGACCAACCACCTCGACGCCGAGTCGGTCGCGTGGCTCGAACAGCACCTCCAGCAGTACGCGGGCACGGTCATCGCCGTCACGCACGACCGCTACTTCCTCGACAACGTGGCCGGCTGGATTCTCGAACTCGACCGCGGCGAGGGCATCCCGTGGAAGGGCAACTACTCCTCCTGGCTGGAGCAGAAGCAGGAGCGGCTGCGGAAGGAGGAGAAGCAGGAGACCGAGCGGCAGAAGACGCTGGAGCGCGAGCTGGAGTGGATACGCATGGCCCCGAAGGCCCGCCACGCCAAGTCGAAGGCGCGCATCAGCTCCTACGAGGCGCTGCTGAGCCAGCAGAACGAGCAGCGCGCGCGCGAGCTGGAGATATACATCCCGCCGGGGCCGCGCCTCGGCGCCGTCGTCATCGAGGCCGAGGGCGTGTCGAAGGGTTACGGCGACCGGCTGCTGGTCGAGGGCATGACCTTCAAGCTCCCGCCGGGCGGCATCGTCGGCGTCATCGGCCCGAACGGCGCGGGCAAGACGACGCTCTTCCGCATGGTGACGGGGCAGGAGCAGCCCGACGCGGGGACGATTCGCGTCGGCGAGACGGTGCAGCTCGGCTACGTCGACCAGTCGCGCACGCTCGACCCCGAGAAGTCCATCTGGGAGGAGATTTCGGGCGGCGCGGACGCCATCCGGCTGGGCGCGCGCGAGGTCAACTCGCGCGCCTACGTCGGCCGCTTCAACTTCTCCGGCTCCGACCAGCAGAAGAAGGTCACGATGCTCTCGGGCGGCGAGCGCAACCGCGTCCACCTCGCCAAGATGCTGAAGGAGGGCTCGAACGTCCTCCTGCTCGACGAGCCGACGAACGACCTTGACGTCAACACCATGCGCGCGCTCGAAGAGGCGCTGGAGAACTTCGCAGGCTGCGCCGTCGTCATCAGCCACGACCGCTGGTTCCTCGACCGCGTCGCCACTCACATCCTCGCCTTCGAGGGCGACAGCCGCGTCTACTGGTTCGAGGGCAACTTCAGCGAGTACGAGGAGGACAAGCGCGCGCGGCTCGGCGAGGACGCCACGCAGCCCCACCGCATCAAGTACCGCCAGTTGACGCGCGGTTGAGGCCGCCGGAAGGGGGAGCGAAGCGATGAAAGCGACGTGGAGAGGCGCGGTGCTGGCGGAGAGCGACGACACGGTGGTCGTCGAGGGCAACCACTACTTCCCGGCCGACTCGGTTAAGCGCGATTACTTGCGCGAGAGCGAGACGCGCACGGTCTGCGGGTGGAAGGGCGCGGCCAGCTACTACGACGTGGTCGTCGGCGGCGAGACGAACGCCGACGCGGCCTGGTACTACCCGGAGCCGAAGGAAGCGGCGCGGGAGATTGCCGGCCGCGTCGCCTTCTGGCGCGGCGTGAGGGTCGAGTGAGCGCGCGGCCGGGCGGCGGCGCGCGCGCCGCGAACGGGGGCGCCGCGTTGACGAAGGTCGCGCTGGCGCTCGCCGTGTTGTGCGCGGCGTCGGGCGCGGGCGCCGCGCAGTCGCGGCGCGGGCGCGGCGGGCGTGAGCGAAGGCCGGCCGCCCCGAGGGCGCAGGCCGACCCTGCGCGGTGGCGCGCGGCGCTCGGACAGTTGTCGGCCGAGAGCATGCGCGGCCACCTGTCCTTCCTCGCCTCGGACGCGCTCGAAGGGCGCGCGACGCCCTCGCGCGGGCTGGACGTGGCGGCCGAGTACATCGCCGCGCAGTTCCGCCGCGCGGGGCTCGAGCCGGCGGGCGACGACGGCTACTTCCAGACGGCCGACTGGCCCCCGCCGGGCGTGCGCATGCGCGGCCAGCGCGCGGGCGCGGGCGGCCCCGGCGGCGCGGCCGCTCCGGCGCCGGCCGCCAGGGCGCGCAACGTCGCGGGCGTCCTGCGCGGCTCCGACCCGGCGCTGCGCGACACCTACGTCATCGTCTCGGCGCACTACGACCACATCGGCGTGCGCGAGAACTGCGACGCGTCGCGCGAGGACTGCGTCAACAACGGCGCGAACGACGACGGCTCGGGCACGGTGGGCGTCATCGAGCTGGCCGCGGCGCTCTCGAAGCTGAGCCCGCGCCCGCGGCGCTCCGTCCTCTTCCTGACCTTCTTCGGCGAGGAGCACGGGCTGGTCGGCTCGCGCTACTACGGCGGCCGCCCGCTCGTGCCGCTCGCGCGGACGGTCGCGCAGATCAACATGGAGCAGATAGGGCGCACCGACGACAGCGAGGGCCCGCAGGTGGGGACGCTCGCCGTGACGGGCTTCGACTACTCGGAGGTCGGCGCGGTTCTCCAGAGCGCGGGCGCGGCCGAGGGCGTGCGCGTCTACAAGCACCCGAAGAACTCCGACGCCTACTTCTCGCGCAGCGACAACCGCTCGCTCGCCGACGCGGGCGTCCCCGCGCACACCGCGGGCGTCAGCTTCCAGTTCCCCGACTACCACGGCGTCGGCGACGAGTGGCAGAAGGTGGACTTCGACAACATGGCGCGCGTGCTGCGCGCCGTCGGCCGCGCCGTCCTACGCCTCGCCGACTCGCCGCGCGAGCCGCGCTGGAACGAACAGAACCCGCGCGCCGCCGCCTACGCCGACGCCTGGAAGAAGCTGCGCGCCGCGCCCTGAAGGCGGAACGCGACGGGCGAGACGCGGCGGGCGAAAGGGACGAAGGGGGGCGCGGCCCTCATCCGAC
>DASVUF010000010.1:0-2340 GCA_036387195.1 Pyrinomonadaceae bacterium
GGCCCTGCTCGCGTGCCTGCTGCTCGCGGGCGCGGGCGGGCTCTACCTGCTCGTCAGGCGCGCGGGCGAGCGGGCGCGCCCGACGCGCGCGGGCTGGCCGGCGCGCGTGACGACGCTGGCGGGCGACGGCTCGCCGGGCGCGCGCGACGGCGCGGCGGCCGCGGCCGGCTTCGGCGAGCCGTTCGGCGTCGCCGTGGACGGGGAGGGCGCCGTCTACGTCGCCGACGCGGGCGAGTCGAACCGCATACGCAGGCTGACGCCCGCGGGCGAGGTCTTGACGTTGGCGGGCGGGCGCGAGGGCTTCGCCGACGGGGCGGGGGCGGGCGCGTCCTTCAACACGCCTTCGGGGCTGGCGCTCGACGCGGACGGGAACCTCTACGTGGCCGACACGGGCAACAACCGCGTGCGGCGCGTGACGCGCGAGGGCGTCGTGACGACGCTGGCGGGCGAGGGCGGGGCCGGCTTCCGCGACGGCGCGGCGGCCGGGGCGCGCTTCGACGCGCCGGTCGGCGTCGCGGTCGGCAAGGGCGGCGAGGTCTACGTCGCCGACACGTACAACGACCGCGTCCGCCTGATTACGAAGGACGGGCTGGTGAGGACGTTCGCCGGGCTCGGCGCGCCCGGCCACGCCGACGGCGGCGCGCTCGACGCGGCGCTCTTCGACACGCCCTGCGGGCTCGCGGTCGCCGAGTCGGGCGAGGTCTACGTCGCCGACACGGGCAACAACCGCCTGCGGAAGATAACGAAGGGCGGACAGGTCTTCACGCTCAACCTCTTCGTCCCACCCGCGCAGCCGAGCCCGGCCCCGCCCGGCGCGCGAGACGCGCCGACGCCGGAGCCGCAGGAGGCGGCGTCGGCGCCGCCGCCCGCGCCGCCCGCCGGGGCGCAGGTCTTCGAGCTGTCGAGGCCGGCGGGGCTCGCGCTCACGCGCGACGGCTTCCTCTACGTGACCGAGCTGGACCGCGGCCGCGTCGTGCAGGTCGCGCCCGACGGCGGGGCGCGCGTCATCGCGGGGCTCGGCTCGGGCTTCGCCGACGGCGACGGCCTCGGGGCGGCGCGCTTCAACCAGCCGGCGGGCGTCGCCCTCGCGCGCGACGGCTCGCTCGTCGTCGCCGACGCCGCCAACTACCTCGTGCGCCGCGTCGCCCCCGCCGACGAGCGGGAGGAGGAGAAGGCGGACGACGACGCCTCTTCCGGCGAGACGCGGGCGGGGGCCGCGCCGGTGACGTTCCCGCAGAACGAGACGCTGCCGCGCGTTGACGTGGCGGGCCTCGGCGCGCCGTTCCCGTGGCCGCTCGACCCGCAGGACGGGTGGCACGAGATGGCGGCGACGATGGGCGAGGTGCGCGGCTCCTACGGCACGGACGACAGCCGCCACCACCTGCACAGCGGCGTGGACGTCTTCGGCGTCTACGGCCAGACGGTGCGCGCCGTCCGCGACGAGAAGGTTTCGAGCCCGCTCCCCAACTGGGGCTTCGGCGGCCTGAACGAAGGCGTCCGCGCCGGCCTGATGACCTACGTCCACCTCCGCGTCGGCCGCGACCAGAACGACGGGATGCTGCCGGGCGCGGCCTTCGTCGCCGTCCGCGACGCCGCGGGCAAGGTCGCGCGCGTGCGCGTCCGGCGCGGGACGCGCCTGAGGGTCGGCGACGCGCTCGGCGCCATCAACCGCATGTACCACGTCCACATGAACCTCGGCCCGCCCGGCGCGGAGTTGAACCCGCTCGCGCTCCCCTTCCACGGCTTCGGCGACGGCGTGGCGCCGAGGATAGAGCGCGAGGGCATCTGGCTGCTGGACGAGGCGGGCGCGCGGCTCGAAGCCAGGCGCGACGGGCGCCTGCTCGTGCGCGGCCGCGTGCGCATCGTCGTGGACGCCTACGACCAGGTGGACGGCAACCAAGCGCGCCGCCGGCTCGGGCTCTACAAACTCGGCTACCAACTGCTGCGGCCCGACGGGACGCCCGCGCCCGGCTTTGAGCGGCCGCGCGTCACCATCGAGTTCAACCGCCTGCCGCCCGCCGACGGCGACCCGACCAAGATCGCCTACGCCGACGAGAGCGGCATCACCGTCTACGGCAGCCAGCGGACGCGCTTCCTCTACGAGTTGACCAACACCGTCCGCGACGGGCGCGCCGCGCGCGGCGTCTGGGACACGGCCGAGCTTCCGCCCGGCGACTACACACTCCGCATACACGCCGCAGACTTCCACGGCAACGAGGCCGACGCCAACCGCGACGTGCCCGTCACCGTCGAACGCTGACCGGACGGCGTAAGGTGTAAGGCGAAAGGCGGGAGGGGAAAGACGAAAGGCGGCGCGGCTCTCATCAACGGTTGATGAGA
>DASVUF010000011.1:0-34283 GCA_036387195.1 Pyrinomonadaceae bacterium
ACGCGCCGCCGGCGACACCGGGTGTTCGCCGGCGGCGCTCTCTATGTTCGTGTCGCTCAGTCAGCCGGAGCGCGCTCAGCCTGCGCCGGTCGCGCCCGGCGCGGCCTTAATACCTGCGGCCGCCGTTGTGACCTTCGGCGCGGTCTTCGCGCGGCTTGGCGACGTTGACGGTCAGGTTGCGGCCGTCGAGGTCGTTGCCGTTGAACTGCTGGATGGCGGCCTCGCCCTCTTCCTTCGAACTCATCTCGACGAAGCCGAAGCCGCGCGAGCGGCCCGTGTCGCGGTCCTCGATGACGGTGGCCGTCTCGACCGTGCCGGCCTGCTCAAAGTGCTGACGGAGGTTGTCGCCCGAAGTCTCGAACGCGAGGTTGCCGACGTAAAGTTTCATGGACATGTGTGTTCACCTCTCCCTTTGCGGAGTATCAAGAGAAGCTTTCGAATCTGAAGGGCTTCGGCGTAACGGTGGCAGCGAAGGCTCGTGTTCGGGTGCTCTGTTCGGAGCGGCTTCTGTGGTTTAGGACCGGCCTGCTCTCGAACCGTCCGAACCGCCGTCGCCTTCGTGGCGTGGGGCGCTTCACCGTGAACGCGCAAGAGAAGGAGTAACTGTCGAACTATGATGCGCCAACAGGCGGAATAAGTGATGCGGCCGCCATCCTCTTTCCATGTCTTTTGAGTGCCCGCGCGGGCGGAAGCGTTCTCCGGGTTCCGGTATTACACAACTATTACAAGCGGGCCCGCATAAAACGCCCCGACGTGGTATCAAAGTAGGGTACATATTTCGACAACAAGCGGGGGGAACGAATGCTCAACCAAGCCATCACCGACGTACAACGAAAGACCGGCGTCAACTGGCCGACCAACATCACGATGGTCGCTTTCCACATCGGCGCGGTGGCGGCGCTCTTCATGTTCAGTTGGCCGGCGCTCGCGGCGTGCCTGCTGCTCTGGTGGGTGAGCGGGAGCCTCGGGGTCGGCATGGGTTATCACCGCCTGCTGACGCACCGCGGCTTCAAGACGCCGAAGGCGGTCGAGTATTTTCTGACCTTCTGCGGGCTGCTGGCGCTCGAAGCCGGCCCCATCGCGTGGGTCGTGACGCACCGCATCCACCACGCGCACACCGACGCGCCGGGCGACCCGCACACGCCGCGCGACGGCAGTTGGTGGGCGCACATGGGCTGGATTCTGACGGGCACCGCCCAGCGTTACGACCGAGAGGTGTGCATGCGCTACGCCCCCGATTTGATGAAAGACCCCGTGCACCGCTGGTTCGAGAGGTTCTATTACGCGCCGATTATCGCGCTCGGCGCGGCGCTGCTCCTCTTCGGCGGCTGGCCGATGCTGTTCTGGGGCGTCTTCCTGCGCGTGACGTTCAACCTGCACACGACGTGGCTCGTCAACTCGGCGACGCACCTCTGGGGCGCGCGCAGGTTCGAGACGAAGGACGACTCGCGCAACAGTTGGTGGGTGGCGCTGCTCACGTGGGGCGAGGGCTGGCACAACAACCACCACGCGCACCCGACGGCCGCGAAACACGGCCTCGCGTGGTACGAGGTGGACATGAACTGGTGGGGCATCCGCACGCTCAAACTGTTGGGGCTGGCTAAGGACATCAAGCTGGTCAACATCGCCGGTCAGCCTAAGACGGCCGCGTCCGAGCGGGCGCCACTCAAGGCGGCGGCTTAACGGGGTGAAGTCACCTTACCAATTGACAATGGACACATTTACCGACCAGAGCTTCGGGGAGTTGTGCGACGCAGTGAAGCGCGTCTACACGGACCCCGCGCACGTCAGGGCCATCGGGTGGGACGCGGGCACGCCCGTGCACCACATCGAGGGGGCGGTGATAGCCGAAATACATTCGCGCGTCGAAGACTTCATCGGCGAGCGGATGGAGGTCACGGAGAGGATTCGCGCCCGCCACGTGCCCCCCGAGACGCTCGGCGAATCTCACACCAGGCGTCGCAGGGAAGAGGTGATAGATTTTCTCAGGAAGCACCGCGGCGAAGGTCTTTCACACCCGGACGCCATCCTTAACCAGACGGTCCGGGACGTAATTGACAACTGGCGGCGCGAGTTCGGGGCGGGTGAGGCGTAGCGGGGCGGGAGTCTTAGCCGCCGGGTCGCCCCGTTCACCCGCGGCGGCCGCGAAACCTATTTACGCCCCCGGCGGGCGGCCGCCCGGCGTCTACTCGCCGACCGCCCGGTCGGCGCGCGGAGGCTCCGGCGTGTCGCCGCCGCCATCACCGCGCGCGCGGTTCAACTGAGGTGAAGGCTTGGGCCGCGCCCCCTCCTCGCGCGCGGCCATGGCGCCGACCTTCTTCAGCTCACTCCCTTTCATCCCGAAGAAGGTCGCCATCTGAACGAGCTGCGCGGGGCTGACGAAATCCTTCGGGTCGGAGCAGAAACTCTCCAACGCCGGCCCGAACTCGCGGCAACTCATCGCCTTGGGTATCTTCAGGCCGAGGTGGCATTGGGCGTCCTGCCGGTAATATTTACAGAAATCACAGATTATCAAAGTTCACTTCCTTAAGAATCTCCCGCCCGCCGGCAGGGGCCGGCCCGTCAGTGTCCCACCGCAATCCGCTGGTAGCGCGTCTTACCTTCCTCGTTCTCCCACGAAATGTTCAGGACGTAAGGTTTGAGTTCGCCCTCGACCGCCTTCAGGCGTTCCAGTTGGTCGTGCGCGGCGTCGGACGGCCGGCCGTCAATCCAGGTCCGGTGCGACAGGACCGACTTCTCTTTCGGGTAGACCGCCTTGATGGGCTCGAATTTGATGTGAGACTGCGAGGGGACGCCGCTCGGGGTGCCCTGGTCTTTGAGAAAGATGGCGAGAATCTCGACGTCCTTGAGCACCTCGCCGGACGTGTTCGTCAGCTCTAAAAGCACCTTCTGGTCGCCTTCGAGGAATCTGGCGGTAAAGGGTTTCTCGATACTTCGACTCATGTTCATAACCTTTCCTTCACAAATAGAAAGGCGGCGGAGTAGAAACCCCGCCGCCTTCACATCCGGTGAACGCAAACTAAATAGAGGGCCCCGAGTCCGGCGGATACATTCGACCCCGCCGGATAAGAAACATTATACGACGCCGCGGCGCGCTTGTCTGTGCGATACGCCGCATAAAGGGCGCGGCCTTCCTACCGTGCGAGCGCGCGTGAGGAAAAAAGAGAAGGGTGAGGCGCGGTCTTGCTCTACCTCACCCTTCACAATCCCCGTGGAAACCTGCCGACGGCGCCCGACGGTGCTGGCACATCAGCCGGTTCTCTCTCGCGCCGAACCGGCCACATCCGCCTTCCGCCGCCAGGACATTACCCGGCATGGTACGGTATTCCCATCCGGTCGTCTGTGCGCTGTGACACAATATTCGGGGTCGAGGCGGCGAGTCTTCCATGCCCAACAACGTAGACACGCCCGACCCGGCGAAGAATCTCCTTCTCGACGCGCTCTACCCGTGTAGGAGCGGGGCTCCGCCGCAAGGATAGTTCGAGACGGGGGCGCTCACGAAAATCTCCGTCTGCGGTTCTCGCCACGCCTCACTGCTACAGCAAAGTCCCCTACTACCTGAAAGCAGTTCCTGCGACACTACCGCCGCAGGGGCAGCGGAGCAGTCAGTCAGGCAGCCGGCTTTCAAGCCACTCCAATAAACGCTGACGTGTTGCGGCCCCGGGCCTTCAGTTCGTGCGCGCCGCCTCAGGGGCAGCGGCGGCGCAGGGGGTTGACGAGCGTGACGACGACGGTCGGGCTGGCCGGGTCGCTGCTGTTAACCGTGAACGCGCCGTCGGCGTCAACGCCCGAGTTGCAGAAGCGCACGGTGAAGTCGGCCGACCCGCCGGGCGCGAGCCTGAGCGGCAGCGCCGGGACGGGGGCGAGTTGCTGGAAGCCGCCTGCGCCCGAGCCGCCCGTGACGCCCGCCGAGTAGACGGTCAACTCACCCGGGCCGTCATTGCGAACGCGTATCACCTGCCGCTCGGTGCAGTTGCCGACGCCCGGCACGGACGCCGCGAAGCAGACCTCGGCGGCCGGCTCGACGACGAGGCGCCCGCCGATGGCGCGTCCCGACAGGCCGACGTTGACCGGCGCCAGGGCTGTGCGTTCGAGGTCAACCTCGCCGGTGACGAAGAGGGTGGCGCTGCGCCGGCACGACTCGTCGGGTGAGGCGGCGGAACACGCGGGGACGCCGTCCCTGTGCCGCGGCCGGAACTGCAACTGGAAGGCGCAGGTGCCGCCCACGCCCAGGAGGTGGCCGCGCCCCTCCGCCATCTCGGCCGGGGTCGGCAGGCACGAGTCGGCCGTCTTCACGAAGTCGGGCGCGTCGGCCCCGCCCAGGAAGTCCACGCCGTTGACGCGGAGCGGCACGGGGCCCGCGTTGGCGACCGTGAAGGTGACCGGCGCGCTCGCGTCGCCGACGGCGGTGTCGGGGAACGAGAGACGGTTGTCGGCCGTGAGCCCCGGCGCGCTGACTTCGAGGCGTGAGCCCGCCGACGACGGGCATTCGGGCGGCAGGCCATCGGGCAGCGCGGGGGGCGTCGGGTCGGGCCCGCCGGACGTGCCGACGAAGCTGACCGTGCCGCGCCGCTCGCAGCTCGTGTCGCTCGGCCGGGCGCACCACGTCCTGCCTGCGAAGTTCGTGCTGTTGACCACGTGCGCGGCCAGGTAGCGCCGCCAGTCGAGCAGCGCGTCGGCGGCCGCGCGCGCGCCGTCGCCGTCCCAGTCCTTGTCGAAGAAGGACCTGGCCGGCGCGCCCGGCGCCGTGCTGGCGAGCATGGTGCTGTCAACGATTCGCTGCTCGCCGCTCCCCGTGTCCACCAGCGTCGCCCGGCAGGCGTAGTTGTTGTACACGTAGCGGTAGCGAACGGTTTCGTAAGTCAGCAGGCACCCCGCCTGCGCCGCGGCCAGCGACGCCAGCAGCGGGAGCGCCGCCCACCTCGCCCGCGCGGCGCCGGCGGCCTTCCCGCTGCGCGACGGCAAGACTTGTCCGCTCATCGTTTCTCCTCCGGCGGTAATCCCGCGTGTGTCACACTCATTTCTGCGGCGCGTAGACGCGCACGGAAGACTTCGAAGACCCGACGTTGCCGGACTTGTCCACGTACCTGAAGGTCACGGTCAGCCAATCGCCGGTGGGGAAGAGCGTGTTGTCCGTCACCTCCTTGCCGTTCAGCAGCGGCGGCAGGGGCGACGGCCACGGGTCCACTATGTCCACGACGAACGCGCCCTTGAGAAACTTTTTGAGGGCGTCGGAGGTCGCGGGGGTCGCGCCGCCCTTGACGCTCGCCGGGACCTCCTTCGGGGCGGGCGCGGTGACGGCGGGCGGCGTCCTGTCCACGACGCGGAAGCCGCAGGTGGAGACGGAGGTGGCGCCCAGGCGGTCGGTCGTCTCCAGCCTCAGGTGGTGGACTGGCCCGAACTCGAAGGACAGGGGGCCCAGCCGCCGGCTCTCGCCGATGAACTTCTCGGGGCCTGAGTCGCGGCCGTGGCGCCACTGGTCGAGGAGCAGGTCCGAGCCGCGCCACGCCCCGTCGGGGTCGTGCGAGAACGAGCGGAGGTACATCTTCAGCCCCGCGGGGTCGTTGGCCTCGACGGTCGGCTCCGGCGGGTTGCCGCTATTCCACACGGCGGGGCACCCGCCCTGCGCGAAGGCCCCGAGGCCCGGCCCCTCGACGCCGAAGACGGCGACCGGCGGGCGGTTCACGTACTCGCCCGACATGTCGAGGCGCACGTCGTAGGCGTGCCCCTCCGTCACCGTCGTAAAAACGCCGGAGATGGAGAGGCGGTTGGACGCGGGGTCGAGGAGGCCGGTCAGGGGGGCGTTGTTGGTGAGCGTGACCGAGGAGGAGCCGCCGCCGCATTCGCCGCCCGCCTCGCGCCGGTCGAAAGCCTCGCCGGAGAGCGTCGCCGCGCCCGCCGCGACCGTCAGGTTGCCGAACGCGTCGGCGCTGCCCACGATGGGCGACTCGCTGCGCGCCACGCCGCACCGCACCTGCACGCGCCCCGTCTCGAAGATGAGGAAGCGGAAGGTGATGTCCACGTCGGCGAGCGCGGCGTAGAGCCTGGTGATGCTCACGCGCCCGGCCGCCTCGTCCACTTCGTAGTCCATCTCGAACGTGCCGGGAAAGGTGACGCCGTCACAGCAACCCGGCCCGTCCACCGCCATCGAGCCGCTCCCGCGCGCCCTGTAGACGGGGGCGGGCGCCCCCGAGGCCGTCGGCGGGGGGGGCGGCGCCGGCGGGGACGAGGCGACGCGGCGCGCGGGCAGAGTGGCCAACAGGAGCCAGAGGAGCAAGACCGCGCAGATGGCGGCCGCCTGATGCCTGCTCAATTTCTTCATTTTAACCACCTCGATTCGTAAACCTTCCGGCCCTCGTCCTTCTGGCCCGCCGAAGAATTTGCTAACATCGCGCCCATACTGCGCCGCGGGCGAACGCCGCGTCTTTAGCGCCCCCTCAATTTTTTTTGAACGACTTCTCAACGCCGCTATGACGAGCGCGGTCAGACGTTTCTACAAATTCGGCGGGTTTCGTCTGGACGCCGGCGAGCACCTGCTCTACGGCCCGGGCGGCGAGGTCGTGCCGCTCAAGCCGAAGGCCGTCGAGACGCTCGAACTGCTGGTGCGGGAGCGCGGGCGGCTCGTCAGCAAGGAAGAGCTGATGGAGAGGCTCTGGCCCGACGTGGTCGTCGAGGAGTCGAACCTGTCGCAGAACATCTACCTGCTGCGGAAAGTGCTCGGCGCGGGGGCGGGCGGGCGCGGCTACATCGAGACGGTCCCGCGGCGCGGCTACCGCTTCGCGGCCGCGGTCGAGGAGGCGCCGGACGCCCGGCCGGGCGCGGCCGCCCGCGCGGGGGGCGAGTTCGCGCCCTCCCCCATCGGCTCGCTGGCCGTCCTGCCGCTGGCGAACGAGAGCGCCGACCCCGAAGCCGAGTACCTCTCCGACGGCATCACCGAGAGCATCATCAACCGCCTGTCGCGTTTGTCGCAGTTGCGCGTCATGGCCCGCAGCACGGTCTTCCGCTACAAGGGGCAGCGGGTCACGCCGGGCGAGGTCGGCCGCGAGCTAGGGGTGCGCGCCGTGCTGACGGGGCGCGTGCTGCAACTGCGCGGCCGGCTGATAGTCAGGACCGAGCTGGTGGACGCGGCCGACGGGTGGCAGCTCTGGGGCGGGCAGTACGACCGCCGTGTGGCCGACATCATGGAGTTGCAGGAGGCCATCGCGCAGGACATCTCGGAGAACCTGCGGCTGAAGCTGACGGGGCAGGACCACGAGCGTTTGAGCAAGCGCCACACGGAGAACGCGGAGGCGTACCACCTCTACATCAAGGCCCGCTACTACCTGCACAAGCGCCTGACCGAGACGATTCAGCAGGCCACGGAATACTTTCAGCAGGCCATCAACATTGACCCGTCCTACGCCGCGGCCTACGTCGGGCTCGCCGACGCCTACCCGCTGCTCAACCTCTACGGCGCGCTCACGCCGCCCGAAGCCTACTCAAGGGCGGAGGCCGCCGCCCTCCGGGCCCTTGAGATTGACGACACGCTGGCCGCGGCGCACAACTCGCTCGGCGTCATCAAGCTCTTCTACGAGTGGGACTGGGAGGGGGCCGAGGCGGCCTTCCGGCGCTCGATAGAACTCAAGCCGGGTTACCCGGACGCGCACCAGCGGTACGGCATGCTCCTCGTCGCCCGCGCGCGTTTCGCCGAGGCCGCCGCCGAGCTGGAGCGGGCGCGCGAGTTCGACCCGCTGTCGCTCATCACGAAGACGATTAGCGGCTACCCCTCCTATTACGCCCGCGACTTCGGGCGCGCGGCCGAGCGCTTCCGCGAGGTGCTTGAGATGGACCCGGACTACTCGATGGCGCACTTCCGGCTCGGCCTGACGTACGCGCAGGAGGGGATGTACGAGGACGCCGTGGCGGAGTTGAGGCGGGCGCTGGAGCTTTCCGGCGACAGGGACTCGGTGGCGGCGCTCGGCTACGTCTACGGCCTCGCGGGCCGGGGCGCGCAGGCGCGGGCCGCGCTCTCGGAGCTGGAGGCGCGCGAACGGACCGGATTCGTCTCCTCCTACGACAAGGCGCTCGTCCACCTCGGGCTGGGCGACGCGGAGGCGTCTCTGGGCTGGCTTGAGAGGGCCTACGAGGAGCGCTCCTACTGGCTCATCTACCTGCGCGTTGACCCCGCCCTCGACCCGCTGCGGACGAGGCCGCGCTTCGTCGAGCTGCTGCGCAAAGTCTTCGGGCCGCGCGGGCGCGGGGGCTGAGCGGGGAGCGCCCCGGCCGGAAGCACCGGAGTCGGGCCGATTGCGTCGCAAAAAATATTTCGGCCGCGGCCGGAGGCGGCGAAGTATGTTCGTGACCTCGACGCCCGGCGCGGCCGGGAGTTTTTTGCGACACTACCCTTTTCGTTAAAATGGAGGTCGGCGTTTGGAAAAAACTGCGGGCGCACCGGACACCGGGCGGCGCGTTTACAAGTACTACGACCTGGTGATGGTCTCGTTCGTGACCGTCCTCCTCTGCTCCAGCCTCATCGGGGTCGGGAAGGTCAGCCAAATCGCCGGCTACACGGTCGGGACCGCCATCTTCTTCTTCCCCATCAGCTACATCTTCGGCGACATCCTGACGGAAGTTTACGGCTACGCGCGCACGCGCCGCGTCATCTGGGCGGGGTTCGCGGCGCTCGGCTTCGCCTCGGCGATGAGTTGGGCCGTGATAGCGCTCCCGCCCGCGCCCGGCTGGCCGCACCAGGCCGCCTACGTCACGGTCTACGGCCAGACGCCGCGCATCGTCGCGGCTTCCCTGACGGCGTTCCTGGCCGGCGACTTCGTCAACTCCTACATCCTCGCCAGGCTCAAGGTGAAGACCGCGGGGCGCTTCCTCTGGCTGCGCACCATCGGCTCGACCGTGATAGGTCAGGGCGTGGACTCGCTCATCTTTTACCCGCTGGCCTTTCTCGGCGAGTGGCCCGCGCCGCTGGTGCTCGCCGTCATGACCTCCAACTTCTTAATCAAGGTCGGGGTCGAAGCCGTCATGACGCCCGTGACCTATCAGGTGGTCGGATTCCTCAAACGGGCGGAGCACGAGGACTACTACGACACCGGGACGGACTTCAACCCCTTCAGGCTGGAGACTTGAACGCGCGGGGCGGCGGCGCAAAAAATTCTCGCCCGCATAAGATGTCGAAGCGGCGCCGCCGGCTCCTCGATTCAATCATAGCCGCGCGCCAGATACGCCCCGTACCCGATGACCTCCCTCGCGATGGAGTACACATCCCTCAACTCGAAATACTCCGCGTGCGCGCTATACACCGGCCTCACGCCGTAGCCCTCGACCGCCAACCTCGTGCGCGGTACGTGAAAGTATTGCGAGATGACGAGGGCGCTCCGCCACCCCTGCTCCTTCATCAGCCGCGCCGCGTTCCTCGCCGTCAGGGCGGTCGTCAGCCCTTCCCCGTCGGCGATGACGCGGTCTTCCGGCACGCCCTGACCGACGAGGTATCTCTTCATCACTTCGGCCTCGTTAAAGCCCTCCGCCCCGACGCCGCCGCTGACGATTACGTGCCCGAACAGGCCGGCGCGGTGCAGTTCCACGGCTTTGTCCAGGCGCGCCCGTAATCTGGCCGAAGGGCGGCCGTCGCGTTCGACCGTGTTGCCTAAGACGATTGCCACGTCGGCGGGCCGGATGTCGTCTCTCAACCCGTCCGCCACGAGCAGCGCCGCCCCCAGCAGGAAAACCGCCGGAAGCAGGAGGAGCGGCGCGAGCAGGAGCTTCTTTCTTCGTTTGTGCATCAACTGTGTTGATTTAAGCATGGAGCGCCTGACGCCCGCCGGCCCGATGGAATTCGATGGGAGCCCTCGCGTCGCGGGTCGGGCGCATGCCGTTGTTATGGCGCGCCCGGGCCGAGCCGTTCCAGGCCGTACTCCAACACCGCCCCCAGCCCCGTCCCCGCGAGGCCGCCGACGGCCCCGCCGGCCGCCATCAACTTAAAGGCGAACACCCAATCGAGGGGTTCGCCCGGCCCCCTTAACGCCCAGCCGAGGAACGCGCCGCACAGGGCTAACGTCAGCAACCCGGCCGAAGCCCCCGCCGCCAAACCCAAAAGGCCGCGCAGGAAGCCCCCGCACAGTCCGCCGACGGCTGCGCCGAGCGGCGCGCCCACGCACAAGCCGATAAGCGCCGCCACGCAGATGGTCTTCGTGCGCAGCGGCGCGCCGAAACCCGCGGCCGAGACGACGACCTCGAACACCGTCCCGGCGAACGCCCCGCCGAGGCACGCGAGGAGGCCGCCCGTAATCGCGCCGATGATGCTCCCCCTAAGAATGTATGACACGCGGCTGTTGGATTGCGCCGTTTAGATAAACCACTTCCCGCCCCGTGCGAGTTCCGACCGGCGGCGCCGGCTAATGACGGCGGGCGCCGTCGGCAAGGCCGCGGAGCCGCCATCGAACGGCGCCCGCGGCCGCGGCCATGCCGGGCGGAACCGATACACGCGCCCCGGCCGCAGAGGTTTCCCAAGCTGCCGTTAGAGTTCGCCTCCGGGCGCGACGCCCGCGAAGGCCGGGAATAAGGCTGTCGCGGCGGCGACCCGCACGCCGGGCACGTCGCCGCCACGGGCGAAGGTAGCATATGAGGTTCGCGGCGCGTAGACCAACCCGCGGGCGCATGCCTTTGCAAAGGACGCGCCCCGGATTTATATTCCGGCGCGGCTTCAACGCGGCCGCGCTCACCCTACCCGGCGCGCCGTAGAGTTCCCCGCCGCGGGTGTGACCTTGAGCGCCATCCGGTTTATACTCTTACCCCCCCGTCCACTTCCCCCGTAAGTTCACCAGTCACGGAGACGAGTGTCCGTTAGTCAGCCTATGCCTATGGAAACGCCCGGAGAGTCCCTGCCCGCCGAGTCGGATAGCCTCATCGAACATCCGCGGAGCCCCGACGTCGCCGCCTACTGGCTGGCGGCGGTCGTAGACTCGGCCGACGACGCCATCATCACCAAGACGCTGGAGGGCCGCATCACGAGCTGGAACCGCGGCGCCCAGCGCATCTTCGGCTACACGGCCGAGGAGGCCGTCGGCAAGTCCGTGACCATCCTCATCCCGGAAGACCATTTGGACGAGGAGCCGGACATCCTGGCCCGCATCCGCGCCGGCGAGCGCATCGAGCACTACGAGACGGTGCGCATGCGCAAGGACGGCACGCTCATTGACATCTCGCTGACCGTCTCGCCCATCAGGAAGCCGGACGGCACTATCATCGGCGCGTCGAAGATCGTGCGGGACGTCACCGAGCACAAGCGGGCGCAGGAGACGCTGCGGGCGCAGGCGGAGGTCATCGAGCAGGCATACGACGCCATCTTCCTGCGCGACTCCTCGAACGCCATCACGCTCTGGAACCAGGGGGCTGAGCGCACCTACGGCTACACGCAGGCGGAGGCGCTCGGGCGTTCGCCGCACGAACTCCTGAAGACCGTGCCGCCCGTCCCGCTCAAGGAGATTTACGAGCGCCTGCGGCGCGAGGGCTTCTGGGAGGGCGAGCTGCTGCACACGCGCAGGGACGGCGAGCAGATCGTCGTCGAGACACGCTGGGCGACCGTGCGCGACGCGCGGGGCCAGACCACCTCGATTCTTGAGATCACGCGCGACGTCACCGAGCGCAGGCGCGCCGAGATGAGGCTGCGGCAGGCGGCGGCCATCGTGGAGAACTCCGACGACGCCATCATCAGCAAGGACCTCGACGGCGTCATCCTCAGTTGGAATCCGGGGGCCGAACGGCTCTACGGCTACACGGCCGAGGAGATCATCGGCCGGCCCGTCACCGTCCTGATCCCCGAAGACCGCCCCGACGAGGAGCCGAACATCCTCGCGCGCATCAGGCGCGGCGAGCGCGTGGACCACTACGAGACGGTGCGACGCCGTAAGGACGGCACGTTCCTCGACGTGTCCCTCACCGTCTCGCCCGTGAAGGACGCCGAGGGGCGCATCGTCGGGGCGTCGAAGATCGCCCGCGACATCACGGGGCGCAGGCGCGCCGAGCGGACGCGGGGGCTGCTGTCGGCCATCGTCGAGTCCTCCGACGACGCCATCGTGAGCGCCGACCTGGACCTCAGGATAGCGTCGTGGAATGCGGGCGCCGAGAAGATGTTCGGTTACAGCGCCGCCGAGGCGATGGGCGGCGAGGCGACAATCATCACCCCGCCGGATTTCGTCGAGGAGACGCGGGAGCGCTTCGAGCGGCTCAAGCGCGACCCCTCGCCCCAGCACTTCGAGAGCCGGCGCCAGGCGAAGGACGGGCGGGTCATTGACGTGGCCGTCACGCTCTCGCCCATCACGGACGAGGGCGGCGACCTGAGAGGCATCTCGGCGGTGATTCGCGACATCACCGCGGGCAAGCGCGCCGAGCGGCAGTTGCGCGAGCAGGCGGAGGTCATCGAGACGGTCAACCGGCTCGGGCAAACCCTCGCGGGCGAACTCGACCTGCACAGGCTGGTGCAGACCGTTACCGACGCGGCGACCGAGTTGACGGGCGCCCACTTCGGCTCCTTCTTCTACAACGTGCTCAACGAAGAGGGCGGCTCCTACATGCTCTACACGCTCTCGGGCGTGCCGCTCGAAGCCTTCGCGCACTTCCCGATGCCGCGCGCCACGGACCTCTTCGGCCCGACCTTCCGCGGCGAGGGCACCATCCTCATCGGCGACGTGAAGAAGGACAGGCGGTTCGGGAAGAACTCGCCCTACTACGGGATGCCCGAGGGGCACCTGCCCGTCGTCAGCTACCTGGCCGTGCCGGTCATCTCGCGCTCGGGCGACGTCTACGGCGGCCTCTTCTTCGGCGACCCGAAGGAGAACGCCTTCACCGAGCGCGCGGCGCGCATCGTCGAGGGGCTCGCGGCGCAGGCCGCGGTCGCGATGGACAACGCGCGGCTCTTCGAGGCGGCCGAGCGAGCGCGCGCGCAGGCCGAGGCGTCGGCCGCCGAGAAGGAGCGGCTGTACCGCGAGGCGCGCGAGGCGAGCCGCCTCAAGGACGAGTTCCTCGCCACCGTCTCGCACGAGCTGCGGACGCCTTTGACCGCGATTCTCGGCTGGGCGCACATGCTCCGCACGGGGCAGTTCGACAGCGCCTCGGCCGCCAACGCCTTCGAGACCATCGAGCGGAACGCCCGGACACAGGCGCAGCTCATCGAAGACCTGCTCGACGTCTCGCGCATCATCACCGGCAAGCTGAGGATAGACGTCCGGCCCGTAGACCCGAACTCGTTCATCGAGGCGGCGGTCGAGTCCGTCCGCCCCGCCGCCGAGGCCAAGGGCGTGCGCGTGCAGAAGGTGATGGACACGGGCGTCGTCTCTGTCTCGGGCGACCCCGTCCGGCTCCAGCAGGTGGTCTGGAACCTTCTGTCGAACGCCATCAAGTTCACCCCGCGCGGCGGCCGCGTGCAGGTCCGCCTTGAGCGTGTCAACTCGCACATCGAGATAGCCGTCACGGACACCGGCCTGGGGATAGCGCGCGACTTCCTGCCGCACGTCTTCGACCGCTTCCGGCAGGCGGACGGCACCACCACGCGCCACCACGGGGGGCTCGGGCTCGGCCTCGCCATCGTCCGCCACCTGGTGGAGCTGCACGGCGGGACGGTCAGGGCCGAGAGCCCCGGCGAGGGTCAGGGCTCGACCTTCACGGTGCTGCTGCCGGTCGCGCCGGTCTACGCCTCCGACTCGTCCGAAACGCGGGTGCACCCGGCCGCGCGCGAGACGCTGCCCGTCTTCGAGTGCCCCGACCGGCTCGACGGCCTGCGCGTGCTCGTCGTGGACGACGAGCCCGACACGCGCGAGATGCTCAAGGCGGGCTTAGGCCAGTGCGGGGCCGAGGTGATGGTCGCCGCCTCGGCCGCCGACGCGCTCGCGGAGTTACAGAAGTCGCCGCCCGACGTGCTCATCAGCGACATCGGGATGCCGGACGAGGACGGCTACGCGCTGATTCGCAAAGTGCGGGACCTGCCCGCCGGGCGTGGCGGCAACGTGCCCTCCATCGCGCTGACCGCCTACGCGCGGACGGAAGACAGGCTTCAGGCCCTGCGGGCCGGTTACCAGATGCACGTGACGAAGCCGGTCGAGCTGACGGAACTGGCCGCCGTCGTGGCGAGCCTCGCGAAGCGCGGCGGGTGAGGCGGCCCACGTCCCCCGGCCGGGCGGCCTTGAGATGTCTGTGGGGCGGCGAACGCCTTCCGGTCGCCGCGGCGGAACAAAAGGGGCATGCGGTTGCAGACCATCCTGATCGCCGACGACAACAAAGACCTGCGGGGCATGTTGAGGCAGTTCTTCGAGTCCCACGGCTACACCGTACTGGAGGCGGCCGACGGGCGCGAGGCGGCGGAGGCGGCCGTCCGCGAGCGACCCGCCCTGGTCATCATGGATTTGGGGATGCCGGAACTCGACGGCCTCTCCGCCGTCGCCGAGATAAGGCGGCACGTCCCGGCCTCCGAGACGGAGGTGCTCATCGTCTCCGCCTACGACCGGCTGGAATACCGGACCGAGGCCGTCGCCGCCGGCTGCGGGGGCTTCATGACCAAGCCCGTAGACCCCTCGGCGCTGCTCAAGATGGTCAGACTGCTGCTGCGGCAGGAAGACGGCGAGGCGGGCTCGGCTTGAGCCGCCGTCTTCAATGAGGCGGGCGCGCGACTTAAACCTCTCGGGTCTGGCCGCGCGGCGGCGAAGCGCCTGTCATGTTACGGCGGGGCGAGCTTCAGCGCCTTGAAGGTTTCGTGACGCCGACCGTCATGCCCGCGAAGAGCCCCGCGCGAGGGGCTTCCGGGTTGAGGCCGAAGCGCGCGCCGGCGTCGAAGGCGAGGCGCGGCCCCGCCGTGTAGCGCAGCGCGCCGAGCGCGTAGAGGCCGCGCGGCTGAACGTCGTCGAGGCTCTGTCCCGACAGCTCGGCCTCGAAGCCGAAGTGGTTTTTAAAGTCGCGCGAGATAGAGAGCGCGCCCTGTCCGCCGTGCTCCCAGCCCGGCCCGCCCTCCTCACCCGCCAGCAGGTATGCGACGTTAAAGTCCACGTCCGTCTTGCCGACCTTCTTGCTCAGGAGCCCTACGAGTTTGTGGTCGAAGCGGCCCGTGCCGAGCCCCTTCGACTCGTCGGCGGTCGGGAGCTTGACGAAGTACGCGAAGGCGAGCGCCGGGCGCCCCTCGGCCTCTTCGAGCGTCACGAACTGGAACCCGACGCGCGTGTCGCCGAAGCCCGCCTCCCTCCCCCTCGTCTGCTCGTCGGTCTCGGACTTGACGGCCTCGAAGTCGAGGTGGAGCAGCAGGCGCTTCGCGGCGGAGTAGCGGAGCGTGACCTGCATGGCGTGCTCGGCGCGCACGTCACGGGCGCGCAGGTTCGAGTCGTAGCCGAGTTCGAGTTGCAGCACGCCCGGCTCGGGTATCTCGGCGGGGTTGGCGACGCCCGGCCGGCTCGGCTTGATGTCCTCTTCACCCTGCCCCTGCCCCTGCGGCTGCTGTTGTGACGGGTTGGGGAGGAGGCTGCCGTTGAACGGGGTCGCCTGACGCGCCTGCGCTCCGGCGAGGGGGAGCAGGAGCAGAAGTGCCAGACAGCCCCAACGCCCGGGCAGGCGTTTGAGGCTCCGAGCCGGACCGTGCGACGTTTCCATTTGCACCCTCCCTGCGTCGAGCCTGTGCGCACGACTTGCGGCGAGAATATACCGGGCCGTCGCTAAGGAAGTCGGTTCGGGTAACGACCGTGAGCGGCGAGGCCGTGCGCCCAGGCCGTGAGGCGGATGAGTAGACCGCGCAGCCGCCCCGGCTCTTCGCCGGGGTGGAAGACCCACCGGCCGCCCCGGACGCGAGCGGCGGCGGGGCCCGACTACATGTCGCCTTTCTGCCGGGCCGCTTCGTCCCTCATCACCTGCGACTTACCCTCTTTGCCGTTGAAGATGTTTATCAACTCCAGGGCCTCTCCGTATTCGAGATTATCTCTGATAATCTCGGAACGTCCCTTCTTTGAGACCTGGATGGAGCCGTCCACCCTCTTGACCCGGTACTTGATGGAAGTATCACCCTCGAATTTTGCCTTCTGTCCCGGCATCGGGTGTATCGTGTAAATGAACATTTCGTCCCCCCTCCTCTGAATCTTATTCACTTCGGCCCGACATACGCAAGGGAGGACTTAAAGCAAACAGGCGCGCAAGCCCTCGGCGCTCACGCCCGTCCCGCATGGCTCACTGTCCTCGACCCCTTTGCAAACCGCGGGCGGAAGGATTCGCCGACCGCGCGGGCGCCGTCAGTTATACACGACTCCGGGGCGGGTCAGGCGCCCGAACAGTTATTGAAGCGGCCGACGGCCTGCGCGGCCGGGGGCTTGTGACCGCCCCTTACCCGCCCGCGCCGCTTCGGCCGCCCCGGTAAGAGCGGCCTCCCTTTTCGAGCCGGGACTGAGCCGTCCTAGACTATGTGGGCGAAAGGTTCTAGTCTGGTGCTGTCTACACCCCAGACAAGTAACCCCCCGTTTTGGTATGCCGAGGAGGGTAAGTGTGCCCGATAGGACCGTGCTGGTCGTCGAGGACTACGACGACACCCGCGCCTTCATCCGCATGTTGCTTGAGATGAAGGGCTGCTCAGTGCTCGAAGCTGTTAACGGGAGGGAGGCCGTGGACGCCGCCTCCGAGCACTGCTCGGAGATAGACCTCATCCTGATGGACCTGCGGATGCCGGTGATGACGGGCGTCGAGGCCACGCGCCGCATCCGCGAGCAGTCGGAGACGTGCCGCGTGCCCATCGTGGCGATGTCGGCGCACTGCGAGGGCGACTGGAAGGAGCAGGCGCTCGCCGCCGGCGCCGTCGCCTGCTTCAGCAAGCCGATAGAGTTTACGCTCCTCGAAGAGATTCTCGGCCGCTACGCCCCCTGAGGCGCGGCGGCGCGGCCCCGTCCGGCGCTACTGAGAATGACCAAAGAGATTTCCCGGGACAGTAAAGAACTCTTCAGCCTGGTCGCGGAGAACGTCAAAGACTTCGCCGTCTACACGAAGGACCTGGAGGGGCGCGTCCTCAGTTGGAACCCCGGGGTCGGGCGCCTGCTCGGCTACGCGGAGGAGGAGTGGGTCGGCCGCCACGTCTCCGTCATCTTCACCCCGGAAGACCTCGCGCAGGGCGAACTCGACAAGGAGATGAAGACCGCGCTGGCGGAGGGGCGCGCCGAAGACCAGCGCTGGCACGTGCGCAAGGACGGCTCGTGGTTCTGGTCCAACGGCCTGCTCATGCTGCTGCGGGACGACGCGGGCGAGCCGCGCGCCTTCGCCAAGATTCTGCGCGACGACACGGCGCGCAAGCGGGCCGAAGAGGGCTTCAAGTTTCAGGCGCACGTCGTGTCCCAGTTGTCGGACGCCGTGGTCGCCGTTGACCTCAGGGAGCGCGTCACCTTCTGGAACCTCGGCGCCGAAAGGCTCTACGGGGTGGCGGCCGGCGACGCGCTGGGCCGGCCGCTGAACGACGCTTATCAATACCGCTGGGCCTGCGCGGGCGACGAGGAGGCCGCCGCCGAGTCGCTGGCGAAGACCGGCGCGTGGTTCGGCGAGAATTTGCACGTCAGAAACGACGGGAGGTGGATACACGTCGAGTCGTCGGTCAGCAGGCTGGAGGACGACGACGGCGCCGCGGTCGGCCTGCTGGCCGTCGTCCGAGACATCACCGCGCGCAAGAAGGCGGAGGAGGCGCTGAGGCGCAGCGAAGAGCGGCTGCGCCTGACGCTGGAGAGCGTCACCGACTACGCCATCCTCACGACGGACACGAGCGGGTGGATAGAGACATGGAACGTGGGCGCGGAACGCATGTTCGGCTACCCGGAAGAGGAGGCGGTCGGCCAGCACGTGGAGGTCATCTTCACGCCGGAAGACCGGGAGCAGGGCGTCCCCGCGGCCGAGATGCGGCGGGCGCGCCAGGAGGGCCGGGCTTTGTGCGAGCGCTGGCACGTCGGCAAGCGCGGCGCGCGCTTTTACGTGAGCGGCGTTCTGGCGCCGCTGCGCGACGGCGGCGTGCTGACCGGCTACGCCAAGATAGTCCGCGACCTCACAGAGCGCCGGAGGGCGGAAGAGGAGCTGCGCCGCGCGCACGAGGAGCTGGAGGCGCGCGTCCGCGAGCGCACCCGCGAGTTGCAGGAGACGGCCGGCGCCCTTCTGAGCGAGGCTAAGGAGCGCGCCCAGGCGGAGAGTCGCGTCCGCGCCCTCCTCCGCCAGCTCGTCACCGTGCAGGAGGAGGAGCGCCGAAGAATCGCCCGCGAGCTGCACGACACGCTGGGGCAGCAGCTCGCCGCGCTGCGCCTGAGCATAGACGTCGTCAAGTCCAGGGCGGGGGGGCGCTCCGGCGTGACGGACGAGACCGAGCGGATGCAGGCCATCTTCGACCGCCTGAACTCGGACGTGGACTTCCTCGCCTGGGAGCTGCGGCCCCTCGTCCTCGACACGCTCGGGCTGGACGCCGCGCTCCAGACCTTCGTGACCGAGTGGAGCGAGCACTTCCGCGTGGAGGCCGATTACCACGGCTTCGGCTCCGCCGCCCCGCGCCTGCCGCCCGAGGTGGAGACGAACCTCTACCGCATCCTGCAGGAGGCGCTCCAGAACGTCCACAAGCACGCCGGCGCGAGCCGCGTCAGCGTGCTGCTCGAACGACGCGGCGGCCGGGCCGTGCTCATCGTCGAGGACAACGGCAAGGGCTACGACCCCGAGGAGGAGGCCGACGCCGACGGCGGCAGGGGGATGGGCCTGACGAACATGCGGGAGCGCGCCGCGCTCGTCGGCGGCGAGCTGGAGATAGAGAGCGCGCCGGGCGCGGGCACGACCATCTTCGTCCGCGTCCCCATCAACGAGCCCGACGGAGAAAGCGTAGACGCATGAGCGCGAAGAAGGTGCGGGTCCTCATCGCCGACGACCACGGGACGATGCGCGAGGGGCTGAAGCTGATTCTCGAAAACGAGCCGGACCTGGAGGTCGTCGGCGAGGTCGCGGACGGGTGGGAGGCCATGCGGCTCGCGCGCGAACTGCTGCCGGACGTGACGTTGATGGACGTCTCGATGCCGGGGTGGGACGGCCTCCAGGCGACCCGCGGGCTCCAGGCGGCCTGCCCGCAGGTGAAGGTCCTGGCGCTCTCGCGCCACGCCGACTACGGCTTCCTCACCGAGATGCTGCGGGCCGGGGCCAAAGGCTACGTCCTCAAGCAAAGCACGTCGGCCGAGCTGATATGCGCCGTGCGCGCGGTGGCCGCCGGGCAGAGTTACCTCGACCCCGCCGTGACGGCCAAGGTCGTGGGCCGCTACAGGGGCGGGCCGGCGAAGGCCGCCGCCGAGGAGGTCGGCGAGTCGGTCAGCGAGCGCGAGGAGGAGGTGCTGCGACTCATCGCGCTCGGCCACAGCAACAAGGAGATAGCCGCCCGCCTCTCGGTCAGCGTCAAGACCGTCGAGGCGCACAAGGCGAACGGGATGCGGAAGCTGGGGCTCGGGAGCCGGACGGACGTGGTCAGTTATGCCATCTTCCGCGGCTGGATGCGGAACGGTTAGCCGACGGGCGCGTGCGCGGCCGGAGGTCAATCACCGGGCTCACACTCTCGAAGACGCCCGCAAAGCATGGCTTGCCACAGGGGCGCCTGTTATCATCAACTTCAGCCACTAACAATTAAATTAATCTCCCGCAGGCAGAATGCGCCCGGCCGCCGTATGAGCAACATTTTAATTGTAGACGATTCGCCGACCATGAGGAGGATGGTCACGGCCTCGCTGCGCGCGCTCCCGGGCGTCAGCTTCGGTGAAGCGAGCAGCGGCCTCGAAGCCATCGAGCGTCTGGCGATAGCCCCCGTAGACCTGATGATTCTCGACTTGAACATGCCGGACATGCACGGCCTTGAGGTGCTGGACTTCCTGCGCCGCCATCAGGCGTACCGGCACATCCCCGTCATCGTGCTGACGACCAGGGGGGACGAGGCCAGCCGCGCCGACGCGCTCGCCGCCGGCGCCACCCTCTATTTAACCAAACCGTTCGCCCCGCAGGCGCTGGCCGCGCAGGCGGGCGCCTTGCTGAAATCTCACCCGGAAAGGGCCTAGTGTCCGATTCGCACCCCGACAGCGGCGGCGATTTTTTCGCCCAGTTCCTCGACGACTATTTCGCCGAGTGTGACGAGCACCTGACGCTCGTGCGCCGCCACCTGCTCGCGCTCGAAGAGCGGGCCGGGCGTCGGGGCGTCGAGCAGCCCTTACTCGACGAGCTTTTCCGCAGTTTCCACACGCTCAAGGGCATCTCGGCCATGGTGGAGTTAAGCGAGGCGGAACAACTCGCGCACCACATGGAGAGTTACCTGCGGGCCCTGCGCCAGCACGAGACGCGGCTCGGCGACGAAGGCGTCGAAGCGCTGCTGGCGGCCACGACCGTGCTCGAACAGGTCATCGCCGCCCGCCGCAGGGAGGAGACGCCCCCCGCCATCCACGCGACCGTCGCGCGGCTTAATGCATTAGTCTCCGCGCCCGCGCCCGAACAGCCTGCGCCCCCGCGGGCGGGCGGCGAAAGCGCGGCGGAGGCGAAGACCGGACTGCGTCCTGCGCCGACGCCCGCCGCCGCAGCAGCAGGACGCACGGAGAATACGCGCGCGTGGCGGTTTGAATTCACGCCGACCCCCGCGCTCTCCGAACGCGGCGTCAACGTCAACAGCGTCCGCGCCCGTCTGCAAGAGATAGGCGAAATCCTGCGGGCCACCCCGCACGTCAGGGGCCAGGGCGAAATCGTCTTCGAGTTCGTCATCGCCACCGGCGTCGAAGAATCCGCGTTCGCGGGGTGGCGCGAAGACAATCTGACTTACGCGCCGGCCGAGGAGGCCGCCGCGGCCGTGACCGGCACGCGGCCGCCGCCGGCGGGGCCGGTCACGGCGTCCGATTCGGACGCGGCCGAAGACCCCCGCGCGACCCCCGCGACGCCGGCCCTCTCGATGCTCGCGCCGTCGAACGTCGTGCGCGTAGACCTCGCGCGGCTGGACGAGTTGATGCGTCTCATCGGCGAACTGGTCACGAGCCGCGCGCGGCTGGACGACGGCCTGAAGGAGTTGAAGCGGCGCGTGGCCCCGGCCGAGTGGCGCGAGCTGCAGGAGACGAGCCAGGCCATCGCGCGCCAGTTACGCGACCTGCGCGAGGGCGTCATGCGCGTGCGGATGGTGCAGGTCGGCGAAATCTTCGAGCGCATGAGGTTCGTCGTCCGCGACCTGGCGCGCGAGAGCGGCAAGGAGATCAGGCTCGAACTGCTCGGCCAGGAGACGGAGGTGGACAAGTTCCTCGTCGAGCGCATGATGAACCCGCTCCTGCACCTCGTGCGCAACGCCGTCAGTCACGGGCTGGAGACGGTGGAGGAGCGCGCCGCGCTGGGGAAGCCGCGGGAGGGAAAAATCACCCTGCGCGCCGCGACCTCGGGCGACAACGTGCTGATAGAGATCGCGGACGACGGGCGCGGCATTGACGCGGAGCGCGTCGCCGCGCGCGCGCGCGCGCGCGGGTTGATAACCGGGGACGCCGTCGTCGGCGAGTCGCTGCTGCTGGAGTTGATTTGCGCGCCGGGCTTCTCGACGCGCGACGAGGCGGACAGGGCCAGCGGCCGCGGCGTCGGGATGGACGTGGTCGCCGCCGCCATCGAGGAACTCGGCGGCGCGCTCACGCTCGACACGGAGAAGAACCGCGGTACGCGCTTCACGGTCGAGTTGCCCCTGACGCTCGCCATCGCCGACGCGCTCATCGCCAGCGTCGCCGGGCAGAGGTTCGCCTTCCCGCAGACGGCCGTGCGGGAGATCATCGAGGTCGAGGCGTCGGCCGTCAAAGTTTTAGAGAACAACGAGATAATTTCTTACCGCGGCGGGGCGCTGCCGCTGGTGCGCCTGGCGCGCCTTTTCGGGCTGGACGAAACGACGCCGCGCGCCTTCCACGTCTTCGTGGTCGGGAGCGGCGCGAGCGCCATGGGGCTCGCGGTTGACCGCGCCATCGGGCAGAGGGAGATAGTGGTGCGCGGCCTGAACGACCCCCTGGTGAAGGTCGCGGGCGTGGCGGGCGCCACCGACCTCGGCGACGGGCGCGTCGTGCTCATCCTCGACGCGGCCGCGCTTAAACATTCGGCGCCCGCCGGGCGCCCCGCCGGCGGGAACGGCAAGGCGCGCGCCCCGCGGCGGAGATAAGTGGGACGGCCTTGAGACGGCTCTCCCGCACGCCCCGAGGGGCGGGCGGCGGCTTGAACAATCATGTCGAACACACAGATGGATGCCGAGCCCTTCGTCCTCTTCGAGCTGGCCGGAACGACTTACGGCGTCCGCAGCCGCTTCGTGCAGCAGATGGAGATGATAGAGCACATCACGCCGGTGCCGAACGCGCCGGCGGCGGTCGAGGGCGTCGTGCTCGCGCGCGGGCAGGTCATCCCCGCGCTCAACCTGCGCGTGCGCTTCGGCTTTGAGAGGATTCCTTTCGACCTGCGCTCGCGCCTGATGGTCGTCAACCACGGGGAGCGCACGCTCGGCCTCATCGTGGACACCGCCAGGGAGTTTCTTCGCATCCCCGGGGAGGCCATCGAGCCGCCGCCCGAGGCGATTACGGGGTTGAGCGGGAGGTACCTGGAAGGCATCGCGACGGTCAAGGGGCGGATGATTCTGGTTCTCAATCTGGCCGAGGTGATAGACGTCGGCGAACAGCAGCCCGCGGCGGCTGGCGGTTAACAGGAGACGGACATGTCAACTCAGACGGGTAATGCGGCGGGCGGCGGACTCGACGCGAACGCCGGGCGCGCGCGCGAACACGCGGCGCAGGTGACGGAGGCGGCCCACGACATCGCGCGGATAGCGGCGGAGGTGGCGGAAGGGGCGGAGGCGCAGATGCGCTCGCTCGACTCGGCGCTCAGCCTCGCCAACGAGACGGCCGCCTCGCTCGCCGAGACGACCACGCAGGCCGAGTCAATCGCGACTTCGACGGAAGAACTCGTCTCGTCGGTCAACGAGACGGCCGCCTCCATCGAGCAGGTCAGCGCGAACTCTTCGAGCCTCGCCGCCTCCATCAACGAGACGGCGGCCGCCGTCGAGGAGTCGGCCCGCTCCATCGAAAGCGTCACGGCCGGCGCCCAGGAGATGGCGGCCTCCGCCGAGGAGGTGACGAGCGCGATGAACGAGATCGCGGCCTCCGTCAAGAGCGTCAGCGGCGACACGGACGCGCTCTCCGTGTCCGTCAACCAGACCGCCGTCAGCATCGAGGAGGTGTCGCGCTCGATAGACAGCCTGGCCGGGAACGCCGACGACCTGATGGTGTCCGCCGAAGAGACGGCCTCGTCCATCAACGAGATGGCGGCCTCCATCGAGGAAGTCTCGGCGATGTCCGAGAACCTCGCCTCGACCGTCGAGCAGGTTTCCAGCTCGCTGGAGGAGATGTCGCGCTCCGTCCAGGGCGTCGCGCAGAACACGGAGAAGATTACGGAGGCGGCGACGGGCGCGGCGTCGAGCGCGGCCGAGATGGACAACTCGCTGCGCTCGGTCGCCGCGATGACCCGGCGCGCCGAAGAGGTCGCGGGCCGCGTGTCGCGCGAGGCGGAGCAGGGCGGCGCGGCGGCGCAGAAATCCATCCAGGGCATGGGGCGCGTCCGCGCCTCGATGGAACAGTCGGCGGCGGTCATCCGCGAGATGGGCAAACGCTCCGGCGAGATAGGCGGCATCGTCAACACCATCAACGTCATCGCCGAGCGCACGAACATGCTCTCGCTGAACGCGTCAATCGAGGCGGCGCGCGCGGGGGAAGCGGGCCGCGGCTTCGCCGTCGTCGCCGAAGAGATTCGCAACCTCGCCGACCGCTCGGCGCAGGCGACCGCGGACATCGCCGCCATCATCAAGGCGTTGCAGGACGTGGTGCAGGAGGCCGTCGCCGCTTCGAGCGAGGGGGTGCGCGTCGCGGAGGAGAGCGGCCGCCTCGCGGAGGAGGGGTCCGAGGGGCTGCAAAAAATCCTGTCCGGCATAGGCGAGACGACCCAAATCGTCGGCCAGATAGCGCGCGCCACCGAGGAGCAGTTGGGCGCGGGGCAGCACGTCGTGGCGGCTATCGAGACGACCGCGGCGCAGGCCCGGCAGACCAGGACCGCCACGGCCGAGCAGGCCAGCGCCGCGCAGGACATCGTCAGGGCGACGGCGCAGATGCGCAAGACCGCCAAGGAGGTCAGCCAGGCGATGGGCGAGCAGGGGCGCGCCGCCCGCGAAATCATCAAGGCGGCGCAGAGCACGAGCACGGTGGCGACGCAGGTGCGCAAAGCCTCGGGCGAGCAGGCGGCGGCCGCCAAAGAGGTCTCGCAGGCGGTCGAGTCCATGCGCCGCGGCGCCGCCTCGACCGCGCGCGCGCTCGGGGAGCAGGCCACGGCGGGCGAACAGGTGTCGCAGGAGTCGGAGCGCCTCGCGCGGATGATAGCGGGGGTGAGCCGCGCGATGGGGGAGCAGGCCGCCGCCGCGACGCAAATCACCTCCGCCGCGCAGAGTATGCGCCAGCAGGCCGACCAGGTGGCGAGGGCCGTCAGCGAGCAGGCCCGCGCCGCCCGCGACATGACCGCCGCCACCGCGAGCATCTCCAAAGAGGTCGGGCTCATCACGCGCTCGAACCGCCAACACCTGGCCTCTTCGGAGCAGGTCCTGGGCGCGCTGACCGACATCCGGCACATCACCGAGCGCAACGCGCAGGGGGTCAAAGCCACCCTCGGCGTGACGACCAACTTGATTGAGAGGGCGCAGCGACTGGGCGCGGCCGTCGGCGGCGCGGACGCCGGCCGGCCGGGCGCACACGCCGCCCCTACCCCGGGCGGCAGGCCGCGCTCCAACGGGAAACCGCGGGGCGCGAAAAAGGGCCCGGCTCCGGGCGAGGCCGCCGGAAATGGCGGGCCGGGGCGGCCCGGCGAATCGGGACAATGAGGACGGTTTTAGTCTCCACCTGGCGAGTATCGGGCGGGAACGTTGACGTGACAGGGGATGGGTAGCCTGACTCCTTCAGACAATTCAATCGGCGTCTTCACCACGGACGCGAGTCTCGTCATCCAAATCTGGGACGCGGCCCTCGTGCGCCTGACGGGCATACCCGCGGACGCCGCCCGCGGGAAACCGCTCGCCGAGCTTCTCCCGCATTTAGAAGAGGGCCGCCTGCTCGGGCGTTTCCGGCGGGTGCTGGACGAAGGGACGGTCGAAGTCCTGGCGCCCGCCTTCCACCACTACCTGATTCCCTGCCCGCCGTCCGCCCCCTCGAAGCATTTCGACAGGATGCAGCAGCGCGTGACCATCGCGCCCCTGCGCGAGGACGGCAGGACGGTCGGCGCGCTCGTCACGGTCGAAGACGTCACCGCGAGAATCGAGCGCGAGCGCGGCCTCTCCGAGCAGCTCGCAGGGGGCGACGGGGGGGCGCGCCTCGACGCGGCGCGGGCGTTCGCTGAAGACGAGTCGCTCGAACCGGCGCGGCCCCTCCTCGCCGCGCTCGGGGACGAGGACTGGCGCGTCCGCCGCGCGGCCGTGGAGGGGCTCTCGCGCCGCGCCGCGCCCGACGCCATCGCCGCGCTCCTGACTTCGGTGCGCGAGAATCATAAAAACCTCGGCCTCCTCAACAGCGCGCTCCAGGTGCTAGCGATGAGCGACGTGGACACGCTCTCGCAGCTCGTCGAATTTCTGAACGGCGAGGACGCGGACCTGCGCATGCAGGCGGCCCTCGCGCTCGGCGAGCAGCGCGACGAGCGCGCCGTGCCCGCGCTCCTCCGCGCGCTCGAAGACGCGGACACCAACGTGCGTTATCACGCGATAGAAGCGTTGGGGAAGCTGCGCGCGGCCGAGGCCGCCGACGCGCTCGCAGGCGTCGCCGAGACGCGCGACTTCTTCCTCGCGTTCCCGGCGCTCGACGCGTTGACGCGCGTCGGCGACGCGCGCGTCGCGCCGCGCGTCGCGCCGCTGCTGGAAGACGAGCTTTTACGCGAGGCGGCCGCCGACGCGCTCGGCCGCCTCGGCGACGAAGAGACGGTCGCGCCGCTGGCCGCGCTGCTCAACACTCCGCACGCGCCGGCGCCCACGGTCGCGCGGGCGCTCGCGGCGCTCCACGACCGCTACGAGAGGCTGTACGGCGAGGGCGCGCACGTCGCCGACCTGACCCGCGCGGCGATTAACCCGACGGGGGCGCGGAACCTGCTCGACGCGCTGAACGAGTCGAGCGCCGGCGAGCTGCGCCCGCTCGCGCTGGTCGTCGGCTGGTTGGAGGGCGCGGCGGTCGAGCGCGCCCTGACGCGCCTGCTCGGGCGGCCGGACGCGCGCGGCGAGGTGGTCGAGGCGCTGGTGCGGCACGGCCCGCGGGTGACCGATTTGTTGATAGAACAGTTGGAGTCTGAAGACCTCGAAATCAGAAAGTCGGCGGTCGTGGCGCTGGGGCGCATAGGCGACGCGCGCGCCACGCCCGCGCTGGTCGAAGTCCTCGGCGAAGACCCGGAGCTGGTCATACAGGCGGCGGACGCGCTGGCGAAGGTCGGCGACCCGCGCGCCTTCGACGCGTTGCTGGCGCTGGTCGGCGACCCGGCGGCCGCGGTCAGGCAGGCCGCCGTCGGCGCGCTCAACTCGCTCGGCTCGCCCGAGATGCCGGGGCGCGTGCTGCCGCTCCTCGAAGACGCGGACCCCAACGTACGCGAGTCGGCGGTGAAGATAGCCGGCTACTTCGGCTACGCGGAATGCGCCGACCTCCTGTTAGAAAGATGCCGCGACGAGGACGAGCGCGTGCGCCGCGCGGCGGTCGAGCACCTCCCCTTTCTCGAAGACGAACGCGCGACGCCCGCGCTCGCGCGCGCGCTGCGACACGAGACGCCGAAGGTGCGCGCCGCGGCCGCGGGCGCGATGGCGCTGGCCGAAGGCCCGGAAGTCTCCGCGCGTCTGATGGAGGCGCTCGCGGACGAGGACGCGTGGGTGCGTCACTTCGCCGCGCGTTCCCTGGGCCGGCGGAAGGCCGTCGAGAGCGCGGACGCGCTGGCGGTGCTGGCGCGCGACGATAAATCGAATCACGTCCGCATCGCGGCCGTCGAGGCTTTGGGCCACGTCGGCGGGGAGGGCGCCGCCCGCGTCGTCGCCCCGCTCGTCAAGTCCGGCGAGCCCGACCTGGTGCGGGCGGCCGTCGCCGCGCTCGGTCGAATACGGCGCCCGGACGCGCAGCCGCCGCTCTTCGAGGCGCTTCACTCGCCGGACGCCGAAGTCAGGGCGGAGGCCGCCGGCGCGCTCGGCGCGCGCGGGGACGCGGAGGCGGCGGGGCGCCTGCTGCGCGTCGCCGCGGCGGACGGCGAGTCCTTGGTCGTGGAGGCGGCGACGGAGGCGCTCAGGCGTTTGGCGACGCCGGAAGCGATTGCCGGGCTGGTGGCCCTCACGGCAGACCCGGCCCGCCGCGAAGGGGCGGTCGCCGCGCTCGCGCGGACGGGGGAGGCGTTGCTGGAAGAGGTCGCGCGCGGGTTGTCGCCACGACAGGCGGCCGGGGTGCGGCGCGCGGTCGTCGAGGCGCTGGGGCGGATGAAGAGTCAGCGCGCTTCGGAGCTGTTACGCCTCGCGTACGAGGACGCCGACGCTTCGGTGCGCGCGGCGGCGATGAGCTACGGGCGTTCGGCTTTCGGCGGGCGGCCGGAAGATTTGGGCTGAAGGCTAGGGGCTCCCGGCCGGTCGCCGCGGGCCGCAACAACAATGGGCTTCAACACGGGAAGTTTAGGCGTCACCGGCGGGGCCGACAGGCTGTTGCGCGACCTGATACACGAGCGCACGGGGCTGTTTTTCGATAACGGGAAGGGCGACCTCCTGGCGGATAAGTTGTCGCCTTTGGTCGTCGAGCGCGGCTTCACGTCACTTCTCGATTATTACTACCTGCTGAAGTACGACGAGGCGTCGCAGGACGAGTGGCTGAACGTGATGAACGCGCTGTCCGTCCCCGAAACGTACTTCTGGCGCGAGATGGATCAGGTGCGCGCGCTGGTCGAGTGGGTCGTGCCGCGCTGGTTCGCGGCGCCGGGCGCCGGGCCGCTAAGGATTTGGAGCGCGGCGTGCGCCACGGGCGAGGAGCCGCTGACCATCGCCATGGCGCTCAAGGAGGCGGGGTGGCTCGGGCGCGCGCCGATAGAGATTCACGCCAGCGACGCCAGCACGTCGGCGGTCGAAAAAGCCCGGCGCGGCGTCTACCGCGAGCGCTCGTTCCGCAACCTGTCGGCCGATTTGCGCGCCAAATACTTTACGCAGGAGGGCGCGACAAAAACGTGGCGCGTCGACGCTAAGCTGCATGACGCCGTCAGGTGGGGCGTCGTGAACTTGATGAACGAGGCGGAGGCCGCGCCGTGGGCGGCGGCCAACGTCATCTTTTGCCGGAACGTGTTCATCTACTTCTCAGACCAGACCATCAGCAAGACCGTGCGCTCGTTCGCCGCGCAGATACGGCCGCCGGGTTATCTGTTCGTGGCCGCCTCGGAATCCCTCCTGAGGCTTTCGGCGGATTTCGAGTTGCAGGAGATCGGCAACGCGTTCGTCTACGTGAGGCGGCCGGGCCTGGGTTGAGGGCCGCCTCGTTCCCCGAGGACTGTTCATGGATCGAGTTCTAAAAGTTCTGGTCGTGGACGACTCCGCGTACGTGCGGAAGGTCGTGAGGCAGATGCTCTCGCGCAGCCCCTTCCTCGAAGTGGTGGGGACGGCGCGGGACGGCCGTGAGGCGCTGGAGCTGGTCGAGCAGCTCGACCCGGACGTCGTCACCTGCGACCTCATCATGCCCGAGCTGGACGGCGTCGGGTTCGTGCGCGAACAGATGGCGCGCAGGCCCGTGCCCATCATCATCATGAGCATCGCGAGCGAGACGGGCGAGGCCGCGCTGACCGCGCTCGACGCGGGCGCGGTGGACTTCGTGCAGAAGCCGACGGCGCTGGCGACCGAGAAAATCTTCGAGGTGAGCGACGAGCTGATAGAGAAGGTCAAGGCCGCCGCGAACATCCCCATGGCCCGCGTCCGCGCAGCCCCCCCGGCGCCGGCGGCCGCGGCGCTGCCGGCGCCGCCGCAGTTCCCCGCCTCCGTCACGCGCAGAGAGCTGGCGGACGTGGTGGTCATCGGCATCTCGACGGGCGGCCCGCAGGCCCTGAAGCAGTTGGTCCCCCAACTGCCCGCGGACTTCCCCGTCCCGCTGGCTATGGTCATGCACATGCCGGTCGGCTACACTGAAATGTACGCACGCAAGCTGAACGAGCACTCGCCTCTGGAAGTCCGTGAGGCGCGCGAGGGCGACGAGTTGCGCGCGGGGCTGGCGCTGCTGGCCCCGGCCGGGCGTCACCTGACCTTCCGCCGCCAGGCGGGCGGCGCGGTGGCCGCGCACCTGGATTCGAGGCCCTTCGAGATGCCGCACCGCCCGTCGGTGGACGTGCTCTTCCAGTCGGCGGCGGAGGTGTACGGGCAGAGGGTGCTGGGCGTGGTGATGACGGGGATGGGGTCGGACGGCAGGCAGGGCGCGGCGTGGGTCAAAGCGCAGGGCGGCCTCGTCTACACCGAGAGCGAGGAGACGTGTGTGGTCTACGGGATGCCCTCCTCCGTGGTGGAGGCCGGCCTGAGTGACAGGAGCGTGCCGCTCGACCAGATGGCGCAGGCGATTCGGGAGGCGGTATGAGTAAAAAAATAATGGTGGTGGACGATTCGGCGCTGTCCCGTAGAACGCTGCGGCGGATTCTGGAAACGGCCGGCTACACCGTCGTCGAGGCCGAGGAGGGCATGACGGCGCTCGAACTCTACTTCATAGAGAAGCCCGACCTGGTGCTCCTCGACCTGGTGATGAAGGGCATGTACGGGCTGGACGTTCTGGCCAAGCTGCGCGAGATGGACGCGGGCGCGCGCGTCATCGTCGCCAGCGCCGACATCCAGACTTCGACGCGGGCGATGGTCGAAGAGGCGGGCGCGCGCGACTTCATCAACAAGCCGTTCGCGGCGGAAAACGTGCTCGGCGCGGTCACCTCCGCACTGGGGGGGGAGTAGGGCGATGGAACTGACCGAACGACAGCGCGACGCGGTCTCGGAGTTAATCAACATCGCGTTCGCGCGCACGGGGGCCGCCCTCTCCGAGCTGACGGGGCACCGCGTCCTGCTCAACGCGCCTGAGGTCTCCATCGTCCCGACCACCGAGCTGCCGGCGTCGCTCGCCAACTTCATCCCGGGCGAAGTCGCCTCCATCCACCAGGTCTTCGGCGGGCCGGTCGCGGGCGACGCGCTCCTGCTGCTCAACCACGACGGGGCGGTGCGGCTGACCGACCTGCTGACGACGGACGGGCACTCCCCCTCCAGCCGCCTCGACGAGTCGTCGCGCGAGGTGCTGACCGAGGTGGGGAACATTCTGCTCAACGCCTGCCTGGGGATGTTCGGCAACCTCCTCGACGTGCGCGTCTCGTTCTCGGTGCCGCGCCTGCACATCGAGACGCTCGACGAGCTGCTCGACTCCCTCACGTCGGGCGACGGCGCGCCGCGGTACGCCCTGGTCATCTACACGGCTTTCCACGTCCGCGACAGCTCCGTCAAAGGGTTCCTCGTGATGATTCTGAGCGTCGCCTCGCTCGACCGCCTGATTCAGGAGGTCGAAGCCTGGGAAGAGCGGCAGGGGCGGTCTTGAACTCCGACCGGCGGCCGGGACGCCGAACGCTATACCGATGACGAGAACCGGCCTGGACGATGAGACGCTGCTCAACGCGGCGCTGCTGCGTTGGATGAACGACCTCGCGGGGCACGGCATCCTGATTACGGACGCCGAGCTGAGCATCCGCGCCTGGAACCGCTGGCTGGAGGAGCACAGCCAACTGGGCGCGGGCGAGGTGCTCGGGCGGAACCTTTTTGAAGTCTACCCGGGGCTGGAGCAGAGGGGGCTGGACCGGCACTACAGGTGGGTGCTGGAGGGCCAGACGAGGATACTTTCGCAGCGCCTGCACGGCCACCTGCTGCCCCTGCCCACCGACGCGAGCCTGAGCGGCTTCTTCGAGATGCAGCAGACGGCGCGCATCTCGCCCCTCATCCACGACGGCCGCGTCATCGGGACGCTGACCGCCGTCGAGGACGTCACCGAGCGCGTGGCGCGCGAGGCCGAGTTGCAGGCGCAGGTGGACGCGCGCACGCAGGCGCTCGCCAGGGAGAAGGCCGCGCGCGAGGAGGCCGAGGGGGCCAACCGCCTCAAGGACGATTTCCTCGCCACCGTCTCGCACGAGCTGCGAACGCCGCTGACGTCCATCCTCGGCTGGTCGAACATGCTGCTGGCCGGCGGCCTGAGCGCGGAGGCGCACGACCGCGCGCTCGGCATCATCCACCGCAACGCGCAGTCGCAGAACCAGCTCATCAGCGACCTGCTCGACGTTTCGCGCATCATCAGCGGCAAGCTCCGGCTGGACTTCCGCACGGTCGAAATGCATTCGATTATCGAGTCGGCCGTCGAGGCGACCCGCCCGGCCGCCGCGGCGAAAGGCGTCCGGCTGACCGCGGTGCTCGACCCGCGCGCCGGGCCCATCAACGGCGACGCCGACCGTCTGCAACAGGTCGTCTGGAACCTGCTCACCAACGCCATCAAGTTCACGCCCGCGGACGGGCAGATTCTCGTCAAGCTGGAGAGCGCCGGCTCGCGCGTGGAAGTCACGGTGCGGGACTCCGGAATCGGCATCCACCCCGAGTTCCTGCCACACATCTTCGACCGCTTCCGGCAGGCCGACCCCGGCGCCAACAGGGTTCACGGGGGCATGGGGCTGGGGCTCTCCATCGTCCGCCAACTGGTGGAGTTACACGGCGGCGCGGTGAGGGCCGAGAGCGAGGGGCCGGGGAAGGGGGCGTCTTTCGTCATCAGCCTTCCCTTCGTCAACTTCGAGGGGGCGTCGGAGGGGGCGGGGCGGCCGCCCCTCTCCCCCGCCGGGCAGCCGGAGATTAATTGCCCGCCTTCTCTCCAGGGCTTGCGCGTGCTGGTCGTGGACGACGAGGCGGACACGCTCGGCATGATTCGCGCGGTGCTCGAACATTGCAGGATGGAGGTCATCACGGCCGGGTCGGCGCCCGAGGCGCTGGAGGCGATAGCGCAGTTGCGCCCCGACGTGTTACTCAGCGACCTGGGGATGCCGGGCGAGGACGGCTACGCCCTCATCGCCAGTGTGAGGGCGCTGCCGGCGGAGCGCGGCGGGCGAATCCCTGCGGCGGCCCTGACCGCCTACGTGAGGGCGGAAGACCGGGCCAAGGTGCTCCGCTCCGGCTTCCAACTGCACGTGCCGAAGCCGTTCGAGCCGCAGGAATTAGTCGCCGTGGTGGCGAACCTCGCCGGCCGGCTTAAAGGGAGTTAAGCCCCGGGCTCCGCGTCCGGGGCGGAGCGAGAAGACGCGCCGACCTTCGCCATCTTCACGGCGGCGCTCATCCGGATGCGACCCCGTAGCCGCGGCGCCCGAACCAGCCACCCGACGCCGCCTTCTTTTACGCCAGAGCCCGAACGACCCGCCTACTCGATATCCAGCAGCCAGACGTCGGCCTCCCTCATGGTGAGCCCGTAGTAGAGCATGCGGTTGTCGGCCGAGAGCCCATAGCCGGAAACCCTGTGGGGGGAGGGCGGAAGGAGTTCGTGAGTTTTTTTCGTCTCGGTGTTGACCAGGAAGATTTTGTGCTGGTGGTTGAAGATGAGCCTCCGGTTGTCTTTGAGCCAGACGGGGCTGTAGCCGAAGTCCGTGACCCACTCGAAGCCGCCCGTCTCGAAATCGTAGACGATGATGCCGGGAGTCTTGCCGTCCGGGCTCGACCACCCGCCGAGTTTGCGCCCGTCGGGCGACCAGGAGGTCGCCCAGAAATCCTGCGGCCGGCGGTCGGGCGGGGCCGTCAGGCGGCGCGGCGTCTGCTCGCCCCACGGCTTCTCGGCCTCGATGATGGAGCACAGTTCGGCGTGGCGGTTGTAGACGATGCTGGCGCCGTCGGGCGACCAGGACGGGTAGGCGATGCTCGACCCTTCGGTGAAGGTCAACTGCCGTAGGTCGCTGCCGTCGGACCTTATCATCCACGCCTCGAACCTGCCGCTGCGGTTGGAGTAGAAGACGATGCGCGTCCCGTCGGGCGACCAGCGCGGGCTGCGGTCTTTGTACGCGTCGTCGGTCAACTTGCGGGGCGAGTCCGCGCCGTCCTTGCCGACGATGTAGAGGTCTTCCTGCTTCTCGCCCTGCGAGGTGTAGACGAACCACTCGCCGTCGGGCGACAGGTGCGGCTCGGAGGTGTGTCTCAACCCCTGGGTGACCGCGACCGGCTCGCCCCTGATGGCCTCCTTATAAGGGTTGAACTCGACCTTGAAGATGTTGGTGCGGCTCACCTGGTTGACGTAGGCCGCGCGCCGGCCGTCGCGCGAGAAGGCGATCTGCTGCGCGGAGGACGAGGGCGCGCTCAAGGGCTCGGGCGGCCCCGCGGCGCGCCCGGCCTGCTCGTCGAAGGGCACGCGCCAGAGGTTCATGCTGCCGCCCCGGTCGCTGGCGAAGTAGAGAAACTTTCCGTCGGGCGACCAGACCGGGTTCCAGTCGAAGGCCGCGTCGTCCGTGACCTGCACGGGGTCGCCGCCGCCCGCGGGAATCGTCCAGATGTCGCGCTGCCCGCCCTTGTGTATGCCCCAGTAGGCGACGCGCGCGCCCGAAGGCGACCAGGCGGGCTGCGCCGCGTCGCCGGTCTTCGCGTCCGTCAACTGGCGCTTCGCGCCGGTCGAGACGTTGACGACCCAGACCATGCTCGGGCCGAGGCGGCGGACGTTGGGGTCGGTAAAGCCCTCCGTGGAGAAGGCGACCTCGCGCCCGTCGGGCGACCACGCGGGGTAGAAGCCTTCGTCGGTCAGGCGCCTCACGGACTCGCCCGTCGCGCCCATGACGAAGAGGCCGCCCCCCTCCCTTTCCGAACGGAAGACGATGCTCTCGCCGTCGGGCGAGATGGCGGGGTGCGTGTCGTCCGCGGGGGAGTTCTCCGTCAGGTTCCGCGGGTTACGCCCGCCCACCCTCTGCCAGTAGATGTCCCAGTCGTCCGAAGCGCGCCCGGCGTAAATCATCACCTTCCCGTCGGGCGAGAGGTTCGGGTGAAGCTCCTGCCCCGGCTGGTCGGTGACGGGCGTGAAGTTGTGGTTGGCGCGCCGCGGCGCCGCGGCCGCGAGCGGCGCGGACGGGCGCAGCGCGAAGTAGGCCCCCGCCGACGCGGCGACGAAGAGTATCGACGCGAGTGCGAGCGCCGTCATGCGCGTCAGCCGCCAACGGGGCTCAGCCGCGCGCCGCGGCGCGCGGGCCACCGAGCCCGAAGGCGTGGGATCGAG
>DASVUF010000012.1:0-8553 GCA_036387195.1 Pyrinomonadaceae bacterium
CCCCCGCCGCTGTCTGGCGGACGCGCCGGATGAAGTCGTTAGTAAAGCTCGCCGCCGCCGCCGCTGTGCTCGCCCGGGTTCCAGTCGCCCTCGCGCCGGCCGCCCCGGCTGCCGTCCTCGCCGCCGCCCTCGCCCCGGCCGCCGTCTCCGCCGCCGCCCTGCTGCGGGTCGTCGCCGACGCCCGAAGACTCGAAGCCCGCGGGGTCCGCGCCCGCCGCCTCGGAGCCGGCGGTCGGCCGTCCCTCGCCGCCTTCTTCAGCCGAACCGCCGCCGACGCCCGCGTCGGCCGCGTCGTTATTGGTCCTATCGCCTTCAGCCATTCGCTTAGTCTCCTGTCGCAGAATGTTTCGGGAGTGTATAGCGGCGAGAGTGTAGGCGGCCCCGTCGCCGCGGGTCTGTCCACCGGCGGACAGAATGGCGCCAGGGTACGTTTCCGAACTGCCCGGCCGCCCCCCGGCGGTTAAAATCGCCGCTTCCCGCACACCGTCCGCGCGCGCCACCCGGGGGCGACGTGTGACCGGCTGGCGCCATCACGGCCCGGCGTCGAAGCGAGGCGTTATGATTGCGGGACACATTCGACAAGGTAATCGTCTAGCGTAAACTTTTTGGGCGGCGGCCGGCGGATTGCGACGCGGCGGGCCTTCGGGCCGCGCGCAGCGCGCGAGCGCCGCCCGCACTTCACCCGGCAGGAAGAATATAGAACCGTGCAGGCGCGCATCCCCGTCTCGACCTACAGGCTCCAGTTCAACCGCGAGTTCACCTTCGAGCAGGCGCGCGCGCTCGTCGAGTACTTCCGCGAGCTGGGGGTGAGCGACTGTTACTCGTCGCCCGTCCTCAAGGCGCGCGCGGGCAGCAACCACGGCTACGACATCGTTGACCACACGCAGGTCAACCCCGAGGCCGGCGGCGAGGAGCGGCTCGCCGGGCTGCTGCGCGCGCTGCGCGAGGCCGGGATGGGCTTTCTCGTGGACGTGGTGCCGAACCACATGGCCATCGGCGACGCGGAGAACCGCTGGTGGCTGGACGTGCTGGAGAACGGCCCCAGCTCGCCCTACGCGCGCTACTTCGACGTTGACTGGAACCCGCCCAACCCGGCGCTCAAGGGGCGCGTGCTGCTGCCCATCCTCGGCGACCAGTTGGGCCACGTCCTCGAACGGCAGGAGCTTCGCGTCAGCTACCGCGACGGCGCGTTCCTGCTCAACTACTGGGAGAACCAACTGCCGGTGGCGGCGCGCAGCTCGACCGTCGTGCTGCGGCTCGCGCTCGAAGGCGTGCGCGCGCAGCTCGGCGACCCCGACCCGAACACGCTGGAGCTGGAGAGCATCATCACCGCGCTCGGCAACCTGCCGCCGCGCGACGAGACCGACCCGGCGCGGCTGCGCGAGCGGCGGCGCGAGAAGGAGGTCGTCCGCCGGCGCCTCTCGAACCTCGTCAAGGCGAGCAACGAGGCGCGCGCCGCCGTCCACGACGCGCTCGCGCGGCTCAACGGCGTCAAGGGGCGGCCCGAGAGCTTCGACCTGCTCGAAGAGCTGATCGGCGCCCAGGCTTACCGCCTGAGCTTCTGGCGCGTCGCCTCGGACGAAATCAACTACCGCCGCTTCTTCGACGTCAACGAGCTGGCGGCGGTGCGCGTCGAGGAGCGCCCGGTCTTTACGGCCGTCCACGAGGTCGTCTTCCGCCTCGTCCGGCAGGGGCTCGTCACGGGGCTGCGCGTCGACCACGTTGACGGCCTGCTCGACCCCCTGAAGTACCTCAACGACCTCCAGCGCGAGGCGTCGGAGGCCGGCGCGCGGCCGGCGCGGAGGGACGGCGACGGGGGGGAGGACGGCGCGGGCGCCCGCGCGTTCTACGTCGTCGTCGAGAAGATACTCGGCCACGACGAGCTGCTCAGGCGCGAGTGGCCCGTGCACGGGACGACCGGCTACGAGTTCATGAACCTTCTGAACGGCGTCTTCGTGGACGCCGCCAACGGGCAGGCGCTGCGCGAGCTGTACGCGGACTTCACGGGCGGGCGCGTGCGCTTCACGGACCTGCTCTACGAGTGCAAGCGCCTCATCCTCAAGGCGGCGATGTCCTCGGAGCTGTACGTGCTCTCGCGCCGGCTCTGGCGCATCGCCGAGCGGAGCCGCTACACGCGCGACTTCACGCAGAACAGCCTCCACCACGCGCTGACCGAGGTCATCGCGTGCTTCCCCGTCTACCGCAGCTACATCCGGCGGACGCAGGAGTCCGTGAGCCCCGACGACCGGCTCAACATCAACGCGGCCGTCCGCGAGGCCAGGCGGCGCAACCCCGCGCAGGACGCCACCGTCTTCGACTTCATCGGCTCGCTGCTGCTGCTGAAAGACCCGAAGGGGGTGACGCCGCAGGAGCGGGCGGAGCGGCGCGACTTCGTGCTGCGCTTCCAGCAGTTGACCAGCCCCGTCACCGCCAAGGGGCTCGAAGACACGGCCTTCTACCGCTTCTACCCGCTCTCCTCTTTGAACGAGGTGGGCGGCGAGCCGGCGCTGCTCGGCGTCTCGGCCGAGCGCTTCCACGCGCGCAACCTCGACCGGCGCGAGTCGTGGCCCGACACGCTCTCGGCCACCTCGACGCACGACACCAAGCGCGGCGAGGACACGCGCGCGCGCATCAACGTGCTCTCGGAGATTCCCGAGGAGTGGAACCGCGCGCTCCACCGCTGGCGCGAGATGAACCGCGGCCTGAAGTCGAGCCCCGGCGGCGAGGGCGCGCCCGACGCCAACGAGGAGTACCTCCTCTACCAGACGCTCGTCGGGACGTGGCCGCTCGAAGGCGTCGGCGAGGGGGCGCGCGGCGAGTACACGCGCCGCCTTCAGGAGTACATGCAGAAGGCGCTGAAGGAGGCGAAGCTCCACACGAGCTGGATAAATCCGGACGAGGAGTACGAGCGCGCCGTCTCGGAGTTCGTCGCCGCGCTCCTGGACCCTGCGTCGTCGGCCGACTTCCTCAGCGACTTCGAGCAGTTCCAGCGGCTGACGACGCGCGCGGGGCTTTTGAACTCGCTCTCGCAGACGCTCCTGAAGACGTGCGCGCCGGGCGTGCCCGACTTCTACCAGGGGACGGAGCTGTGGGCGTTCACGCTGGTCGACCCGGACAACCGGCGCCCCGTGGACTACGAGGCGCGGCGGGCGCTGCTCGCCTCGCTGCGCGACGTGGGCGGGGGCGACGTGGGCGAGTTCGCCGGGGGGCTTCTGGAGCGGCCGGGCGACGGCCGCGTCAAGCTCTACGTCACGTCGCGCGCGCTCAACCTGCGGCGCGAGCGCGCGGCGCTGTTCGCGCGCGGGTCTTACGCGCCGCTGGCCGCGCGCGGGCGCAACGCCGGCAACGTCGTCGCCTTCGCGCGCGCGCTCGACGGCGAGGCGGTCGTGGCGGTCGCGGGACGCTTCTTCACGCGCCTCGGCGTCGGGCGCGAGGGGCCTCTGCGGCTCGGGCGCGAGGCGTGGGGCGACACGGCGCTGCGGCTCGAAGGCGTCGAGGGCGTCGAGGGCGCGCGCTTCCGAGACGTCTTCACCGGGCGCGAGTTCGAGGCGCGGGACGGCGCGCTCCCGCTGGCGGAACTGCTCTCGCCGCTGCCCGTCGCGCTGCTCACGAAGGTCTGAGGCGGAAGCCCGACCGCCGGGGAGGGCGTACGCGAAAGTCGTAAGGCGTAAGGATGAAGGACGAAGGGCGGAGGGACGGCCGGGCGGCGCGACCTTCGTCCTAATGAACCGACAAGGGGTTTGAAGATGACGACGGCAGGGAAGTCTGAGGCGGCGCAAGCCGCCGCGTGGGAGTTGCGCTTCGGCGCGCGGCCGCAGGCGGACGGGAGCACGGAGTTCCGCGTCTGGGCGCCGCTCGCGTCGCGGCTGGAAGTCAAAGTCCTGGGCGACGAGGCGCGGACGTTCCCGCTCGAAGCGGCAGGCGGCGGCGTCTTCGAAGGGCGCGCGCCCGGCGTCGGCGCTGGCGCCGACTACTTCTACGTCGTGAGCGGCAACGAACGCCCCGACCCCGTCTCGCGCTCGCAGCCGGCGGGCGTCCACGGGCCTTCGCGCGTCGTCGCGCCCGACGCCTTCGAGTGGGCCGACGCCGGCTGGCGGGGGCCGGCGCTCAGGGACTACGTCGTCTACGAGCTGCACACGGGCACGTTCACGCCCGAGGGGACGTTCGAGGCCGTCATCCCGAAGCTGGCGCACCTGAAGTCGCTCGGCGTCACGGCGGTCGAGCTGATGCCCGTGGCCGAGTTCCCCGGCGGGCGCAACTGGGGCTACGACGGCGCGCACCTCTACGCGCCGCAGTCCACCTACGGCGGGCCCGAGGCGCTCAAGAGGCTGATTGACGCGTGCCACCGCGAGGGGCTGGCCTTCGTCCTCGACGTCGTCTACAACCACCTCGGCCCCGAGGGCAACTACGCGGGCGAGTTCATGCCGCTCTACAGCCAGACGCACAAGTCGCCGTGGGGCGCGGGGCTCAACTTCGACGGCGAGGGCTCGGAGGGCGTCCGCCGCTACTTCGTCGAGAACGCGCTCTACTGGCTGACCGAGTGCCACGTGGACGCGCTGCGCCTCGACGCCGTCCACGCCATCGCCGACACGAGCGAGCGCCACCTGCTGCGCCAGCTCTCCGAGGAGTTCCACGCGCAGGCGGCGCGCCTGGGCCGCCCCGCCTTCCTCATCGCCGAGAGCGACCTCAACGACCCGCATGTCATCAGGGAGGCCGGCGCCGGCGGCCACGGGATAGATTCGCAGTGGAGCGACGACTTCCACCACTCGCTCCACGCCGTCGTGACGAAGGCCGACCGCGGCTACTTCGCCGACTTCGGCCGCGTCGGGGATTTGGCGAAGGCCATCGAAGAGGGCTTCGTCTACTGCGGCCAGCACTCCGAGTTTCGCGGGAGGCGCCACGGCGCCAGCTCGGCCGACCGCCCCGGCGAGCAGTTCGTCGTCTGCATACAGAACCACGACCAGGTGGCGAACGGCTACTGGGGCGACCGCCTGACGCGGGTGGCGCGCGCCGAGAAGCAGCGGGTCGCGGCGGCGCTGATGCTGGCCGGCGCGCCCAACGTGCCGATGCTCTTCATGGGCGAGGAGTGGGCCGAGCGCGCGCCCTTCCTCTACTTCACGAGCCACACGGACCCCGAGCTGGGGCGCGCCGTCCGCCTCGGGCGCGAGGAGGAGTACAACTCCTTCGTCCGCGGCGAGGGCGAGACGGAGTCCACCATCGGCGGCTTCTCCGACCCGCAGTCCGAAATTACCTTCGTCCGCTCGAAGCTCGACTGGGACTCCCTGTCGAAGCCGCCGCACGCGCAGATGCTCGCCTACTATCGCGACCTGCTGGCGCTGCGGCGCGAGCACCCCGCGCTCTCGAACTGCGACAAGACGCGGACGCGCGCCCGCTTCGACGAGGGCCGCCGCTGGCTGTCGGTCGAGCGCGGCGACGAGTCGGGCGGGCGCGCCCTGCTCCTGTGCAACCTCTCGGACGAGGCGCAGGCCGTGCCCGCGGCCGCGGGCGCGTGGCGGCTCGCGCTCTGGACGGGCGACGCGCGCTACGGCGGCGACGCCGGCGCGGCGGGCTCGCCGCCCGCGCGCCTCGAAGGCGGCGCGGCCGACGTCGGGCTCACGGCCTGGTCGGCCGCGCTCTACGTCGGCGCTGAGTAAGACGGCGGCCGACAGACGGTAGACGGTAGACGACGACGGACAATAACGACGGACGGCGGGCGGCGGGTCGTGGACGACGGCCGTCCCGTGAGGAGCAACGAATGAAAGTCTGGCCCGGGCAGCCCTACCCGCTGGGCGCGACGTGGGACGGCGCGGGCGTCAACTTCGCGCTCTTCTCCGAGCACGCCACGGGGGTCGAACTCTGCCTCTTCGACTCCCCCGACGCCGAGCGCGAGTCGGCGCGCGTGCGGTTCACAGAGCGCACGGACCTCGTCTGGCACGCCTACCTGCCCGAGGCGCGCCCCGGCCAGCTCTACGGCTACCGCGTCCACGGCCCTTACGAGCCGCAGCACGGCCACCGCTTCAACCCGCACAAGCTGCTGATAGACCCCTACGCCAAGGCCGTCGCCAGCCCCGTCCGCTGGGACGACTCGGTCTTCGGCTACACGCTGGGGCACGCGGCGGACGACCTCTCGTTCGACGAGCGCGACAGCGCGCCCTTCGTCCCCAAGTGCGTCGTCGTGGACCCGGCCTTCAGTTGGGGCGAGGACTCGCGCCCCCGCACGCCGTGGCACAAGACGCTCATCTACGAGCTGCACGTCAAGGGCTTCACCAAACTCCACCCCGAGGTGCCCGAGGAGCTGCGCGGCACTTACGCGGGGCTGGCGCACCCGGCCGCGGTCGAGTACCTGCACTCGCTCGGCGTGACGGCGGTCGAGCTGATGCCCGTCCACCAGTTCGTCTCCGACAAGTTCATACAGGACAGGGGGCTGACGAACTACTGGGGCTACAACTCCGTCGGCTTCTTCGCGCCCGAGGTGGGCTACTCGTCCTCGGGGGCGATGGGGCAGCAGGTGTCGGAGTTCAAGACGATGGTCAAGACGCTCCACCGCGAAGGGATAGAGGTCATCCTCGACGTGGTCTACAACCACACGGGCGAGGGCAACCAGCTCGGGCCGACGCTGGCCTTCCGCGGGATTGACAACGCCGCCTACTACCGGCTCGTCCACGGCCAGCAGCGCTACTACATGGACTTCACGGGCTGCGGCAACACGCTCAACATGGTGCACCCGCGCACGCTCCAGCTCATCATGGACTCGTTGCGCTACTGGGTGCTGGAGATGCACGTTGACGGGTTCCGCTTCGACCTCGCCTCGGCGCTCGCGCGCGAGCTGCACGACGTTGACCGCCTCGGCTCCTTCTTCGACATCATCCACCAGGACCCCGTGCTGTCGCAGGTCAAGCTCATCGCCGAGCCGTGGGACCTGGGCGAGGGCGGCTATCAGGTCGGCAACTTCCCCGTGCTGTGGGCCGAGTGGAACGGCGTCTACCGCGACAACGTGCGCTCGTTCTGGCGCGGCGACCCCGGGCAGCTCGACGACCTCGCCTTCCGCCTGACGGGCAGCAGCGACCTCTACGAGCGGAGCGGCCGGCGCCCTTACGCCAGCATCAACTTCGTCACCGCGCACGACGGCTTCACGCTGCGCGACCTCGTCAGCTACAACGAGAAGCACAACGAGGAGAACCGGGAGGACAACCGCGACGGCCACGACCACAACATCAGTTGGAACTGCGGCGTGGAGGGCCCGACCGACGACCCGGAGGTCAACTCGATGCGCGCGCGCCAGCAGCGCAACTTCCTCGCGACCCTGCTGCTGTCGCAGGGCGTGCCGATGCTGGTCGCGGGCGACGAGTCGGGGCGGACGCAAGGGGGCAACAACAACGCCTGGTGCCAGGACAACGAAATCTCCTGGGTCAACTGGGAGCTGGACGAGCAGGCGCGCGACCTGCTGGAGTTCACGCGCCAGCTCATCAGGATTTTCCACCGCCACCCCGTGCTGCGCCGCCGCAAGTTCTTTCAGGGGCGGCCCGTCCGCGGCGCGGAGATTAAAGACATCTCGTGGTTCCGCCCCGACGGGCAGGAGATGACCGACGAGGACTGGCGCAACGAGCAGGCGCGCTCTCTGGCCGTGCGCCTGTCGGGCGACTCCATTGACGAGGTTGACGAGCGCGGGCGGCGCGTCACGGACGACACGCTGCTGCTGCTGCTGAACGCGCACCACCGCGGCGTCTCGTTCACGCTGCCGGCGCACCGCCCCGGGGTCTCCTGGGAGCAGTTGCTCGACACGCGCGAGAGCTTCGGCCGCCGGCGCACGCGGCGCGCCGTCCGCGGCGGCGGCAGCTACCGCATCGAGGCGCGCTCGCTCGCCCTCTTCAGGCTGGAGCTGGTCGGCGCGGAGGCCGGCGACGCGCAAGAGGGTGAGGAGGCGAAGGCCGCCGAGCAGGACGACGCCGCGGCGCGCGCCGAGTCAGAGGCCGGGTCGTCGCCGTCGGCGACGCAGGCGCCCGAGCCGTACGACGAAGGGTCGCCGGTCGAGTCGGTCTTCTGCGAGAACGCAGGCGCCATCGTCGCGCTCGACGACGGCTTCTGCCGCGCGTGCAGCCGGCAGGCCGCCGAGGGCGACGGCGTTCACAGCCCCGTCACGCCCGAACTGCTCGGGCGGCTCGACTACGCCACGACCGAAATCCCCGACACCGAAGCGCAGGGCGAGTCCGCGCCCGAAGACGAGGCGCGCGGCGAGGAGGCGACCGCGGGCGAATCTGGTGACGGGGAGGCGACCCCGGGCGAAGCTCCGGACGAGGCTCAGGGCGAAGCTCAGGGCGAGACGCCGCGCGCAGACGACGTTAGCGATGGCGCGGCTGACGGCGCCACCGACGGCGCTACCGACGACACGGCGGACGAGGACGCGGACGACGCCGCGGGCGCCGCCGACGCCGGCGGGCGCGGAGTGGAAGACGAGGGAAGTTAGCCGCCCGGCGCGCGGGACGCGCCGTCCCGCCGGAACGCGCCGGCGCGCTTAACGTAGAAGCGCCGCCGCCCGAAGATTCGGGCGGCGGC
>DASVUF010000013.1:0-14771 GCA_036387195.1 Pyrinomonadaceae bacterium
AGGAAAGGCGCGCCGCCCCACGTCCTTTAAACCCCGCACTCCGCCCTCCCCGCGGGGCTGGCAACTCGCCGCGCGGAGGCCGCACCCAAGTCTCTACCGCCGCGCTTGCGCAAAAGCGCGGCGGTTGCGCATACTGGACGGCGCCGGGCGTGTTGGAGCGATGACCTTTTCCACCATTTTCCTGAACAATCTACGAAAAACCGCGTGCGCCTTCGTCGCGCTCCTCTGTCTCTGCGCGGGCGCGCGCGCGCAGGACGACCCCGAGGTCGTCACGACCAGCACGAGCCTCGTCGTCCTCAACGTCGGCGTCGCCGACCGCAAGGGGCAGGCCGTCACCAACCTCACGCAGAACGACTTCGCCGTCTACGAGGACGGAGTCCGGCAGTCGCTCGTCAGCTTCGAGCCGACCTCCGCGCCCTTCAGCCTCGTGCTGCTGCTCGACATGTCGGGCTCGACCATCAACTTCCGCCCGACGCTCAAGCAGTCGGCGCTGCGCTTCATAGACGCGCTCGGGGCGGACGACCGCGTCGAGGTCGTCGCCTTCAGCGAGAAGATTCAGACGCTCCAGACCTTCACCCCCGACCGCGGCAAGATCGCCTTCGCCATCAACGAGGCCAAGGGCAAGGGCAGCACGAGCCTCTACAAGGCGCTGCGCCACTCGCTGGCCGAGTTGGCGAAGGAGGGCAAGCGGCGCAAGGCCATCGTCGTCCTGACCGACGGGCTCGACACCGACGAGCGCAGGCTCGACGGCCTGGCGACCGCGGACGCCAGGACCGGCGAGGAGGCCGTCGCCTTCGTCAAGCCCGACGAGAGCGCGGCGCTGCGCTCGGTGCTCGACGCGGCCGACCGCCAGGGCGTGACCATCTACCCGCTCGCGCTGCCCTCGGCCGACCCGAAGAACCTGCTCCCGCTGACGCCGCAGCAGGCGGCCATCTACGCCTCGGCGCGCGTGCGCATGCAGACGCTCGCCGACCGCACGGGCGGCCGCCTCCACGAGATACGCCGCCTCGAAGACATGGGGCGGCTCTACGCCGAGGTCGCCGCCGAGATGCGCACCCTCTACAGCCTCGCCTACCAGTCTTCGAACGCCCGCGCGCGCGACGGCAAGTGGCGCTCCATCAACATCGAGGTCACGCGCGCCGACGCCATCGCACGCTCCCGCCCCGGCTACTACGCGCGCTGAAACACACGCCTTTTGCGGGCGGATTCGCCCCCCGCGCCCCCGCTTGACACTCCCCCGCCCCGTCCGTATATTCGTTACTTCTCTTCACCGAGAAAACGCACCCGTAGCTCAGTTGGATAGAGCGTCTGACTACGAATCAGAAGGTCGCATGTTCGAGTCATGCCGGGTGCATTTAATCTAATCAACAAGTTAAGGGCAGCCCCGCGGCTGCCCTTAACTTGTTTTATGTGCCTATGGTGTGCCAAGACTTGGCCTAGAAATAGAATTGCAGGGTAGGATTACTTTTCAGGCTTTTTGATAATACTTTTTAGCCTCTTGAGCACCGGTTTACGCTTCGCTGACAGTTTCCTCTGCCGGGTGTTCAGAATCGAGCCGAGCGTCTGGTGGGTGAGCCCCAAAAGCCGCGCCGCCTTCGTAATGCTGCCGCCTGACTCCTCCAAAGCGCGCCCGATCAGCTTCGCCTCATACTCCTGCATCGCGCCGTACAAGCTAAAATTCTTGTCGCGTATCGGCGTGTCCGATAGACGGCGCATGACGACGCGGGCGCACGCCCGAAGCCTCTCTTTGTCTTCGGCGTCCTGCGAGTTCTTCAGAAATTCATCCGCCCTCACGTATGCTTCGTAGACCTCAATCGGCGGAAGTCGCCGCGACGCGCCGTGTTCTTCAATCAGGGCGAGAGTGGCTTGCGCGGCGTTCGAGAGCGCGCCGGCCGACTCCGCAAGTTCGGCGGCTCGTCGCAGGACGGTGACGGACTCCCCGTAGGCCCACAGACGCGCCCACACGATGCCCTGCACGGTCAACGCATCCGCAAGCAGCGCGGACTCGTCGCCCCGCTCGAATGTCTTAATCGCTCCCGACAGGATGCGCTCTGCGTCCTTATACCTGCGCTCCGCGACCAACACCCTCGCCCGCGTCTCGTCCACCTGCGCCAAGCTGCCCGCGTCTCTTAGCCTTGTGAAGATGGCCTGCGCTTGGTCTAAGTGTTCGTGCGCGTCGCGGTATCGGCCGAGCTTATAGAGCAGGAAGGCCAGATTATTCTCGATTCGCGCGACGTACCTTTCATGCCGCGCCTGTTCGGCGTGGTAGATTGCGGCAGTGTATTCGATGATCGCGCGGTCGAAGTAATCTTGATTGCGCTCGGCCGAGCCGAGACGCCACAGGACGCGGGCGCGTTCGTTGTGAAAGCTGCCACGCAAGGTGTGTCCCACGCCTGAGTCGAAAAGTGATGCGGAGTCTGTGAGCAGGTGAAGCGCCTCACTGTAACGACCCACTCCGATCTCTACGATGGCAAAACGCAGGACTATTTTGGCTTTTAGCTGTGCATCATCGTTGGCGAGCGCGGCGGCTTGCTCCAACATCACACGCGCTTCCGAGTACGCCCCCTCGCGCCAGTAACAGAATGAGATGTCGGTCCGCGCCAGCGCCGTCCGGTCGCGCTTCCCTAGTTTTTCAAAGAGCGCCGCGCCCTCGCTGATGAGGTCTTTCGCCGCCCCCTGCGCCCCTTCCACATGCTTACTCGCCCCGAGCCAGCCCGACAACACGCCAACCTGCAACAGCACTTCGGCGGCCGCGCTTTCCTCTAACTCTTCTACGTTTGGGCGCTCGCCGATCCCACGCCACAACTCGCCCAAAGCCTCGCGTGCGGCCTCATACTGACCTCTGTGAATAAGGTCTGCTGCTACGCGGCAGCGCAACGAGGCGCGGTCGTCGGCAGTGATTGAAGGGTTATCTAGTTCTCTCAGGCGTTCATCTGCTAAAGTCATGTGAGGCAAGCCTTTCCTTACACCAGCCGAATTTTCGGCTGGTATGAAAGAACCGTCCCCCCTTGGCGGAAGGGACGGTTAAACCACTCGACAAAATAATCACAGAAAGAGAAAAGAGCGATGCGAAAAGCCTTAGCGACGACTGTCCTTGTGCTTGTTCTCTGTCACGTTACGTCTGCGGGGGAGATGCCTACTCCCGGCTCGCCCGCGCCGCCACCATCACAGTCGGCGAGCACTGTGCAGGAGCCGACGGACGATATGACACTTGACGGCATCATGCACACGCCCGGCGTGTCGGACATCCTGACTGAGACTGCGCTAGACCTGCTCGCGGTCTTGCCGTCTCTGCTTTAAATCACGCGCCATTCCAAGCGGGGCAAGCTGCCTGTCGGCGGCTAAGTATTTGTGTGCCTGTTCTGTCGTGAGAGTCTGGATGTAGAGGTGACGCCCACAGCCGGGAGAGTAACCCCGCGCGATACAGAATGCAACAGGTTTTGCAGAACTTCTAAGAATTCACGGAAGGACGATTCGGCCGAACAAGACGCCTTCCAACTTTTGCGAGGCGGCCTCCTGCATGGTAGGCAGTACGTGGCTGTAAACGTCCAGCGTGAGCGTGTTGGTGGCGTGGCCGAGCCTTTCGCTGACCGCCTTCGGATGCTCGCCGGCCGGCGGTAGAAGGGTAGCGCAGGTGTGGCGCAGGTCGTACAGCCGGATCGTCTGAGACAGCCGCGCGCGCCCGTTCTTGTTTGCTTCGCCTAGGCGTTTGTGCTCCTTTCGACGATTTCGATCTCGTCGGGAGTCAGGCCGTAAAGTTGATAAATGAGTCTGTCAATCTCGCGCGTGAGCTTGCCCGTGTCGGAGGTCGGGTCCCGGCGGTGGGCGTCGAGAATTTGGTCTACGAGTTGAGTTATTTCGGCCTGTTGCCTGGGGGCGGCTTTCTTGATGGGCAATTTCCTGACGTAAAGAATCTTGATTTCTGCGAAGATTCTTCCCGCCTCCGTCCCCAATTTCTGTTGGTATAAAAACCTCAAGACCTTGCTGTTGAGTGTGGCCAGGAGGAATTTCAGCGGGAGCGTTGATTTCTTTCTGCAGGAATACAATGTGTGTAAGTTGTAGCTTCTGCGGTCGTCATACGCGGCCACGGGGTAGTCCCCGGTCCTACGCATGACGAGCTTCTCGTCAACGTCGAACAGCCCTTCATTTCTTGGGCAGGCCAGTTCCCGGCGCGAGTAAAACACATATAAATCCGGATAAGTGATTTTGTAGGCTTCGACGTCTCTTCCCCTTAAAGTCGGCTTCCAGTTGTCGTCGAGCTTATCGGCGGAAAGATACCTGTCGTCGTTGCCCGTTATGATTCCCTGGTTTATTTCGAGGACCGATTCCAGCTCGACGGCTTCGTCGTAAAGTTTATCAACCAGAGACTTGTACAGCGGATTAATCGTCTCAAAAACAAAGTTATGATTACTCAGGACGCGTTCCTGAGAGCTTAGAATGTACTCGCCGGACAAATCCTCGTTAACGACCTCGGGGTAAATTTTGAAAACGTTCTTAACGTTGACCTGCCTGCGCGCCAGGAACACCATCGTCGGCATGGTCACGTTCTCGAAGACGTCGTCGCCCAGATTGAGCAGGAAAGAGATGGACGTGTTCCTACACAAGAACTCCCTCAGGAATTTAAAAGAATCGTTCGCGAATAGGAGGTTCGGGTTGATGTAGGTGAGGACGCCGTTCTCCCTGGTCAGGGACACGCCGTGCTCAATAAAGCAGGCGAACAGGTTTATCTTGAAGTGCAGAGTTTTAAATCGAGATTTCAGGTACGCCTTTTCTTTAGCATCTTTCACCAGGTAATAAGGCGGGTTGCTGACCACTATGTCGAAGCCGTCGCGCGCGCCGAACATCCACTCCGGGTCGAAGAAGTCGGCCGAGGCGTTCTGGTCGTAGGGGTCCCAGCGGGTCAGCCTGGCGGTGGCCTCCGCCGACCAGTTGTCCTCTTTGAGCAGTTCGCCTATTTCGCGTCGCAGGCGCTCGTCCTCCTCGCGGCACTCCTCCTTCGCCCGCGTCGTGCGGGCCGTGAAGTGGCGCTCGCGCACGATTTTCAGTTCGCGCTCCTTCTCCTCTATCGCACGCCTCAACTCCTCGTTGTGCAGCATGCCCTGCGCCAACCTCTCGACGCCGAGCAGCGTGTTCGCCGCGACGAACTTGGTTTCGAGGTTGGGCAGCGGTCGAATCCCGAGGTTCTCGGCCTGCGCGCGCACCCTCTGGTCAATGACGAGCGAGATGAAGAAGCGCAGCTTGCTGATCTGGATGGCGATGGGCTGGATGTCCACGCCGTAGATGCAGTTCTCGATGAGGAAAAGTTTCCTGCCGTAATCCAGCTCGTTGTTCCTGAAGGCTTCTTCGATACCCCCGACCTGCGCCTGCAAGTCTCGCAGCGTGCTCTCCCGAAACTTGGCGTCCTCTATCTTCTCCGCCGCCCGCACCGCCTCGCGCACGCGGTCTATCTGCCGCTGCTTCCACCTCGCGTTCTGCGGGTCGAGCTTGGAGAGGATGAAGACGAGCTTCCCTAAAATTCCCATCGGGTAGGCGCCCGAGCCGCACGCCGGGTCGAGAATCTTCACCTCGTCAATGGCTCTAATGAGCTTTTCGACTTCCCCGTCGGCGAACCCGTGCGGCTCGTCCGTGTAGGCGAACAACCGGCGCAGGCGGGAGTTCAAAGACTCGCCGCCCGGTCCCGCGCCGGGCGCGGCGGCCCCGGCGTTTACGGACGGCGCGCGCGCGCCCTCTTCGCGCGTCGCGTCGCTCTCGGGCCGTCCGCCGCCGCCCGCGGGCGCGAGACGCGTTTCGAGGTAGGCTATCAGCGACTCGTCAACCATGTAGTTGACAATCTCGCGCGGCGTGTAGAAAGAGCCGGTCTGCTTGCGCGCCGTCGCGCCCGTCTCCGGGTTGTAGCTGGCGAGCAGGTTCTCGAAGACCTTCCCCAGAAGCTCCGGGTCGAGCGCCACCTCCTCGTCAATCGGGGTGTTCTCGGCGACGGTGAACTTGTAGCGGTTGAGCGTGTCTATCAACCCGCGCGCCTTGTAGGTCTTGTTGCGCGTGCCGTAGACGGCGTTCAGGTCAACGCCGTCGGCGGCGCAGTCGCGCTCTTCGCAGAAGAACAGGAGGTTCGGGACGGAGGGCTGGCGGCTCTCCAGGTCGGAGAAGCCGTCCACGCGGGTCTCGACCAGCTTCCCGCCAACCGTCTCCCACTTGTCCAGGCACTCGAACAGGCCGCCGTTGAGGAACGGGACCGAGGCGAACATTCCCGGCGCCGCTGCGGGGTCTCGGAAGAGCTTCCTGTGAAGGTACTGGTTGCGGGCCATGCGCCGGTCGTCGAAGCGCCCGCCCCCCTCGGCGTCCTCGCGGAACTCGCGCGGGTTCGCCGGGTCGTTCATCGGCGTGTTCAGCGCGGCGAAAAAGAGGTTTTGCAGGATGGCTTTGTAGAACGTGCTGCTCTCGGGCGACAGGTCTGTGAGCGCCGCCTCGAGGCTTTCGCGGCGGAACAGGTCGTCCGGCACGAGTTGGCGCTCCTTGAGGAACCAGACGAAGGTCAGGCGGGTGATGAGCCGTATGACGTTCGTGGCGCGATTCACCTCGTCGGCCACGCCCGGCTGCGGCGGGAACCGAACCTTCCCGAGCGCCCAGAAGTACCAGTTGGCGAGGTCTTTGTAGAAGCGCCTGTTGAGTTCGGAGACGTCCAGGGTCTTGCGCCAAGCGTCGTGCAGCTCGACGAAGTTGGCGACCCTGTGCCCGGCGACTAACTGCGGGAGGGCGAGGTCGAAAAGAATCTCCACGTGCGCGCGGTGCGGGTTCTCGACGCGGATGTCTTTGACGAGGGTGACCTTCTCCAGCACGTCCCGCCCGGCGTCCCGCTTGTGCAGGCGGCGGTTGATGACCGAGAGGGTGAGCGTCGCGCCGTGCCTGAAGAGCACCAGCGCCGGCATGTCGAAGAAGCGGTTAATCTCCCGCGTGATGTCCGCGAGCGCGGTGCGGTTGTAAGTCCGCCCCTTTAGCTGGACGGCGAAGAACAGGTACGACTCGAACCTCCTGTCCGAGCCCATGTCCAGCCGCTTCGAGTCGAAGTCGAGCGGCGCCTGTCCGTAGCCGCGCACCTCCTCGTCCGTGAGCTGGAACAGGAGGTCAATCGAAGCCCACTCCTCGGGACGCGCCTTCCGGCGGTTGAAGAAGTCGGGGCGGTTGACCAGCGCCAGCAGCCCCTCGGCGGTGTTCGGCTCCAGGTCTTCCGCCCTCTCGCTGCGGTAGCCGAGGGCGTCGAAAAAGTTGACGGCGTTTCTGGCGAGGGAGCCGGCGCCGAACGCCTTGATGCTCGCCTCTATCCTCGCCCTGTCGCCCGCCGCCGCGTCGCCTGTCGCCATGAGTCAGTCCCCAGTTTGTTTTACGAGTGGCCCGGCCCGCCTCACCTGATTACGAGCCAGGTGACCAGCTCGAAGTCCGTCGCCGCGCCGGCCTGCCTGTCGCGCTTGACGAGCGTCCCGCCGCGCCCCGACATGAGGTTTCCGGCGTTGCGCTTGCGGAAGGTGTGCGTGATGGAGGCCACCGCCCTGTCCAGCAGCCCCGTGTAGCGCGTCATGTCCTTGCCGTCGCCGGTCTCGGCGTCGAACAGTCTGCACAGGTCTTCGCGGGCGCGCGGCTCCTCTGCGCACAGCCCGCGGAAGACGTCCAGAATCTGCTTCGCCTGTGTGAAGGTGTAGCGCGCCTCGCCGTCGTCGCGGACGTAGACGAGGAAGTGCGGCTGCAGGGGGTTCACCGCCTCGTTGCCGGACGTGTCGCCCTTCTGCCTGAGGCAGAAAATGACCCCCGGCGAGACGGGGGGCGCGTCTTTGCGCGAGGGGACGACCGCGTACAGGCCGAGCGGCGCGTCCTTCAGTTTTTGCCGGTTGCTCTCTATGTAGCGGGCGAGTTCGGCGCGGAAGTCGTCGAGCGTGAAGTCGTTGAGGGCGACCGTCTCGTCGAAGTCCTCGATGTCCAGGATTTCATCTTTGAGCCGCAGCAGTTGCCTGTCCCGGTAGTGGATTTCGTCGGCGGCGAGTTCCTCTATCTCCCTGACGTTCAGGATGTCGTCCTGGCCGGTCGCCGCCACGTCCGCCAGCGCCATCCGCGCCTCGACGCGATTCCTGAGGTTGATGTACCTGTTCAAATCCGCCGTCGGCCAGAAGTTGACGAGCCGTATGGACTCGTTGCGGCTGCCTATGCGGTCAATGCGCCCGAACCGCTGGATGAGCCGGACGGGGTTCCAGTGAATGTCGTAGTTGATGACCGTGTCGCAGTCCTGCAGGTTCTGCCCTTCAGAGATGCAATCCGTGGCGACGAGGAGGTCAATCTCCTCCCCCTGCGGCATATTCTTCATCGCGTGGCGCTTCTTGGCGACGGGCGAGAAGTTGGTCAGAATCTCGTTGAAGTTCGCGCCGCCGAGCGTCGTCCGGTTCCCCCCCGCGCCGCCCGTCACGAGGGCCGCGTGGACGCCGAGTTCGTCGCGCGCCCAATCGAGCAGCGCCCCGTAGAGGTAGGCGGCCGTGTCGGCGAAGGCGGTGAAGACGAGGGCTTTGCGTTTCGGCCTGCCGTCCTTATCCGCCGAGGGGTTCCGCGCCCTGTCCGCGATTATCTCTTTGAGTTTTTTGAGCTTCGCGTCCCTCTCGACCGTCACCTGTCGCGCGCTGATTTTCAGCAGGTCTATCTGCCGCCTGTCCCCCGCCAGGTCTTTCAGCCAGCGGTCAACGTCAAGGTGTTCGAGCCGGTACTTCAGCTTCGCGCCCGTCTGCATCGCGTCGCGCAGCTCGTCGTCCTCGGCGTCCGCCTCGTCGAACGTCTCGAAGTCGAGCGCGCGGTTCTCCGAGCGCGCACGCTTGAACGTCTTTATCTTCTCTTCGAGGGCGGCGATCTTCTCCGCCGTCCGCTCCATCGAGATGGCGAAAGACTTGACGGAGCTTTCCAGCCGCTTGAGGTAGTTAACCTTCATCATCCCGACGAGGAAGTGCTCGCGGCTCTCCTGCGAGAAGTTGTCCACCTCGGTGCGGTCGGCGTAGAGCCTCTTGAATTCCGGCCTGACGTACTGGGAGGGGCTGAAGAGCGAGAGCTTGTAGTTTGAAATCTCGTCGTTCAGCTTGTCGTAGGACAGAAACGCGCCTTCCGTGTCAACTTCGGGGAAGAGCGAGACGGGCTTCTCGCGTTTGGGGAACTCGCCCACGGCCGACAGCGTGTCGCGGTAATACTTCTGCACGTGCCGCCGCGAGCGCGCGATGGTCAGCTCGTCCAGGAGCTTGAAGAACGCCGAACTCAGGCGCCCCAGCAGCGCGGCGCTGTCGCGCGCCCCGGCCGCCCGGTCGCCGGCCCACTCGGTGAACGCGCGCTGCGCCACGGCGAGCGTGTCCCTGACGCTGCCGACGCCGATTGACTCGGAGAACGCCGCGTCGTCGCCGCCCGTCAGGAGGTAGACCTGATTCCGCAGGTCTTTGAGGTCGTTGTTGACCGGCGTGGCCGAGAGCAGCAGCACCTTCGTCCTGACGCCCGCCCTGATGACGTCGTCCATCAGCCGCTCGTAGCGGCTCCGCGCGTCGTCCCTGCCCCTGATGTTGTTGCGGAAGTTGTGCGACTCGTCTATCACGACGAGGTCGTAGTTGCCCCAGTTGACGGCCTCCAAATCTATGTCGCCGGAGCGGCCGCCGCGGCGGCTGAGGTCGGTGTGCGAGAGCACCGTGTAGCCGAACCTGTCTCTGACGAACGGGTTCAGCTCGCTGTTGTTCTGCGCCTGGTAGACGGTCCAGTTCTCGCGCAGCTTCTTCGGGCACAGGACGAGCGCCTTGTCGTTCCGCAGCTCGAAATACTTGATGACGGCGAGCGCCTCGAAGGTCTTCCCCAGGCCGACGCTGTCGGCGATGATGCAGCCGTTGTGCGCCCGAATCTTGTTTATCGCCCCCTTGACGCCGTCCTTCTGGAAGTCGAAGAGCGCGTTCCAGACCTGCGTGTCAACCAGCTGGTCCGCGGCGCCGGAGAGCCCGCCCGCGTCCTGCTCGGCTAGGAACTGCTCGAAGATGTGGAAGAGCGTCTTGTAGTAGATGAAGTCGGGCGCGTGGTTCTCGTAGAGCTGCGCGAGGTAGGCGAGCACGTCGGGCTTCACGTCCTCGACCAGCTTCTCGTCGTTCCAGATTTCGTCGAACCAGGCCTTCAGGTCGTTGCGGTCGCGCTCGCCGTCAACGACCAGGTTCAGCTCGATGTTGTTGTTCGCCCCGAGCCCCAGACCGCTGACCGTGAAGTTCGAGCTGCCCATGACGGCGCTCTCGCGGGCGCCGTCGGCGACGTGGTACATCTTCCCGTGCAGCAGGTTCGCCTGCCGGACGGACCTGATGTTGACCTTGTCCGCCAGCCACGCGGCGCACTCCCGCGCGACCCGCCTCTGGGTCATCCGGTTCGAGAGGCTCAGCCCCTCGTCCTCGATTTTGAAAGCCTTCCTGTCGGTGCGTTTCGGGTCGAGCGAGCGCACGAAGCGCGGCTCGCCGAAGAGAAAGTCCATCCCCCCGATGTCGAGCAGGCTCTCTTTGAGGGCGTCGAACGCGTAGATGGTGAAGTACGCCGAGACGACCGAGAGCTTCGAGCCGCTTTTAATCTTCTCCCTGAGGAACTCGCCGACACTGCCGCGCGCGTGATTGTCGCGGATGCCGGAGAGGAGGGCGCCAGGGGACATCGCCTTCCGGCTCATCTCATACACCTTTCGTCTGACACCGAGCCGCGCCCGCGCCGGCCCCGCGCCCGGCCGCCGCCCGCGAAATCAGGAAGCCGTGCTTTGCCGGTTTCTATTTTGCTGAGGATGTCCCGAACAGAGTTCTTTGTACTGTCCAGGCTCGTTCGCGGGTTCATCGGCGGCTCGCCTCTACTTCTAAATTCCGGACTCGGGTCTGTCAAGACAATAACACCTTAATCAATAATTTAAGGGCAGCCGCGCGGCCGCCCTTTCTTCTGTCGCGCTCGACGGCGCGCCGACCCCGGCCGTGAAGGGGGTTTTCACAGGGCGTCGTGATTTTTGACGATGCTTTTCAGCCGCTTCTGCCGCGGCCTCCTCTTACCGCGGAGTGTCTTGTGCCTGCCGTCGAGCATGCCGTTTAACGTCTGGTGTGTGACGCCTAAGAGGCGCGCCGCCTTCGTCACCCCGCCGCCCGACTCGTCCAAAGCCTGCTCTATCAGCCTGGCCTCAAGTTCGCGGACGGCCCCGTATAGGCTGAAATTCTTATCCCGCACGGGCGTCTCGGCCAGCCTGCGCATGACCACGCCGGCGCACGCCGTCAGGCGCGTCACGGCCTCGGCGTCCTGCGTGTCGCCGAGCAGGTCGTCGGCCCTCAGGTACGCCTCGTGGACTTCGGCCGGGGAGAGCCGCCCCGCCGCCCCGTGCTCCTCAATCAAGGTCAGGACGGCCGACGCCGCGTTAACGAGCGCCCCGGCGTTTTCCGCCACCTCCGCCGCCCTGCGCAGGGCGTTGATGGAACTGTCATAAAGCCGGAGCCGCGCCCAGATAACGCCTTGCAGGGTCAGCGCTTCCGCGAGCAGCGCGGACTCGTCGCCCTGCTCGAAGGTCTTGAGGACTCCGGCCAGCGTGCGGTCCGCGTCCCCGTACCTGCGCTCGGCGACCAGCACGCGCGCCCGCGTCTCGTACACCTGCGCCAGCGCGCCGGCGTCTTTCAGCCTGGCCAGAATGGCCTGAGCGCGGTCGAGGCGGCCGTGCGCGTCCGCGTAGCGGCCGAGTTTGTAGAGGAGGAAGGCGAGGTTGTTCTCGATAACCGCGACGTACCGCTCATGACCCGCCAGTTCGTAATGGTAGACGGCCGCGGTGTATTCGATGATGGCGCGGTCGAAGTGTTCCGCGCGCCCCTCGGCCGTGCCCTGGTGTCGCAGCGCCAGGGCCAGGTAATTATGGAAACTGCCTTGCAGGGCGTGCCCCACCTCTTCGCCAAAGAGGTTTGAGTACTGCGTCAGGATAGTCAGCGCGTCGTCGTACCTTTTCGCCGAGTATTCGACGGTCAGGCGGCGCAGAAGGACTTTCGCCTTCTGCTCGGCGTCGGAGAGCTGGTCGAACGCCTGCGTGTAGAGCACGCGCGCCTCGTCATACGCCGCCTCGCGCCAGTAGCAGAGCGCGAGGTCGCTGCGCGCGAGCGCGGCCCGCGTCGTCTCCCCCAGCTTTTCAAAAATCGCCGCGCTTTCGCTGATTAAGTCTTTGGCCGCCTCCTGCGCGCCGCGCACCTGCCGGCTCGCGCCGAGCCAGCCCGACAGCGCGCCGGCCTGTAGTAACACTTCGGCGGTCGCGCTTTCATCCAGCCCTTCGACGTTCGGGCGCTCGCCCACGCCGCGCCACAGCCCGCCTAAAGCCTCGCGCGCAGCCTCGGGCCGCCCCTTGTACGTTAAGTCCGCCGCCACGCGGCAGCGTATCAGGGCGTGCTCCTGAGCTGTCAGCGCGGGGTCATCCAGTTTCCTCAGAAGTTCCTCAGCTAAATTCATGCGAGGCAAACCCTTCCTTATGCTTGCCGACTTCACGGCAAGCACAAAAAAACCGCCGCACCCTCGCGGGATGGACGGTTGATCCGCTCAAAAAACTTCATAGAGGAAAAGAGCGATACGAAAGAGACCAGGCGTCGCCAGCATTATTGCCGGCGCTCTGCCGCCCCGCGTTCGCGGGAGAGATTCCCAGCCCGCGCGTCCCGGACGCAGGGCATAACGATTGAAGAGCCTGCCACGCCCGATGAGGATGCCGGGCCGGCACAAGTCCTTTTTACTCTGTTAGTAAGGGTGCTGCTCTAACTCTCCCCGTCGGCCTAAACGGGACGAGCTGCCATCGAGCGGCTTGTGTCAGTGTGTCTTACGGGCGGTGGAATCCGGAGGTGACGCCCACAGCCGGGAGATTAACCCCGCCCGGCGAAGAATGCAACAGTTTTGGCGGAACTTCCTCGACAGAGGGTCTTGCCGGCCGAGGCGGATTTTGCCCGCCCGGCAGGCTCGCGGCCCCGGCCGGGCGTCGGAGAGGGCGCGCTAAAAATTTTTACGCGCGGGTGATCCCGTCCGCCACGCCTTCACGCGTTAGTCGTTGAGGCGGCCGTGGGGCCGCCGCTTTGAGCGCGGCCGCGGGGCCCGCGAGGAGGTCGTCATGTGTTTCATTCATAAGCTCATACCCGTGCCGGCCCTTTTATTCGCCCGCGAGGGCGTTTCATACACTTAGCCAGCGCGCCGCACGGTCACCCTTCCCCCGTTCGACCTCGTCGCGGGCTCCGGGGCGGCTCAGAGGAGAGAGGAACCGCCGGGCAAGGCACGCCCGCGCCTGACAGGATTAACCATTCTCCCCGAGGCGAAGGGGCCGGCTCCGCCCGCAAGGCGCGCCGGCCCCTTCGCCTTTCCGGCCCTTCTCTTTCCCGGGCGCGGCGCGGGGACGGCGTGCGATGATAATCCGCCGTAAAAATAGGGCGTCGGGGCGTGGCCCGCGCCGCGGACTTGCGCAAAAGCGCGGGAGGGAGTAGTAATGTGAAAAACCAACAGGCAAGCAGGGAAGAAAGCCGTGGAGTTTTACGCCGCCCTCGTTCTCGCTCTGACGCTGGCCGCCATCGCCGCCGTGCTCTACTTCTACGCGATGTTCCTTGAGGCGCGCACGCGCCAGCAGAGGGACTACATCGCCGGGCTCGAACGCTCCAACCGCGAGCTGCAACGCGAGCTGCGCGAGACGCGCGAATTGCTCGACCGCGAGTTGGAGCACAGCCGCGCCCTCTGGCCCGAGCTGCTCGACGACGCCGGCGACCTCTCGCGGAATTGATGAAGTAGATGGCAGCCGGCAGCCGGCGGCGCTCCGCGCCGCGGGCGCTGACGCCGGAGCGCCGGCCGCCCGGCCGGCGAAGTTTTTCTACCGCCCGCCGTCCGCCGTCTACCTCCCTCCGCCCTCCTACTCGACTTTACCCTTCAGTCTTACTTCGCGCGGCGCGGCGGGGTCGTCCGTCAGCTCGACGGGCGCGCGCCAGACGAGCGTCTTGACGCGGCACGTGCCCGTGTTGTCCTCGCGGCAGTAGTAGACGGTGACGGCCGCGCGCAGCTCCGACGCGCCAACCGGAAGCCCTTCGAGCCCGACGCGCAGCGGCAGCGCCTTGAGCCTCGACTTCGACGCGCGCCCGCCGACCTCGACGCTGTAGCGGTGCGGCGCGGACGGGTTGAGGTGGTAGCCCTCGGGCAGCGAAACCTCGATGAACACCTCGGCCGGCGCGCCCACCGCGAGGCGCTGCGCGGGCGCCTTGAACTCCTCCGCGTTGGGGCCGGACGGGGCGGAGGCGTCCTCGTCGGCGGCGCGCGCCGAGACGACCGCCGGCGGCGGCTCCAGCCCGCGGATGACGAGGGTCGTCGTCCGCTTCGTCGCAAGGTCAACGACGCGGACGGCGTGGTTGTTGGTGTCGGCGACGTAGAGCTTGCCGCGCGCGACGGAAAGGCCGCCCGGCTCGTAGAACTCGGCGCGCGCGCCGTCGGCCTGCCCCGCCTTCCCCGTCCCGACGAAGGTCGTGACGCGGCGCGTGCGCGGGTCGAGCGACCTGATTTTGTGGTTATAGGTGTCGGCGACGAGCAGGCGCCCGTCGTGCAGCGCGAGGCCGAGCGGGTGCTGGAAGCGCGCGTCGTCGCCCTCGCCGTCGCGGTCGCCGAACTCGAAGAGGTCGCCGCCCGCGAGCGTCAGCACCCGCTCGGCGGGGCGCGCGGGCGCGGCCGGCTTCTCCTCCCCCGGCGCGGGCGCGGGGCCCGCGCCGACGGCGCGGATGATGTTC
>DASVUF010000014.1:0-8862 GCA_036387195.1 Pyrinomonadaceae bacterium
AGGGAAGGCCGAACAGCCTTCCCTTCATCCGCCGCCCTTACGCCTTTTCGGCTTTTCAGCCCTCGCCTCTCGCCTTCGGCCTTCCGCCTTTTCGTCTTTCGCCTTCGGCCTTCGCTTTCACCTTCCGCCTTCGGGCTGGCGCTTGACGATGAGGAGTGTGATGTCGTCAACGGCGGGCGTGCCCTGTGCGAAGGCCGAGAGCGCGGCCTCTATCTTGTCGCGGAGGCCGGCGGCCGAGCGGTCGAGGTTCTGCGAGATGACCTCCTGCAGCCGGGGCACGCCGAACTCCTCGCCGCGCGGGTTCTGCGTCTCGGTCACGCCGTCGGAGTAGGCGACGAGCATGTCGCCGGGGCGGAGCTGCGTGCGCCCCTCGCGGTAGTCGAAGTCGGGCATGATGCCGAGGGGGAGCCCGCCCGCGGCCAACTGTTCGAGCGTGCCGGAGTCGTGCGCGATGAGCGGCGCGTTGTGCCCGGCGTTGATGAACGAGAGCGAGCCCGTCAGCGGGTCCAGCTCGGCGTAGAAGAGCGTCACGAAGCGGTTGGCCGGCGTGTTGTCGGCGAGGTAGCGGTTGACCGCGCCGACCGTCTCCGAGATGGGGCGGCACGACGCGACCTGCGCGTGGACGGCCGCGTGTAAGGAGGACATCAGGAGCGCCGCGCTCGTCCCCTTGCCCGACACGTCGCCGAGCGCGACGACGAGCCGGCCGTCGGGGCAGAGGATGAAGTCGTAGTAGTCGCCGCCGATTTGATACGAGGGGAAGCTGATGCCCTGTAGCTCGTAGCCGGGCACGTCGGGCGGCGCGGTCGGCTGGAAGCGCTGCTGTATCTCGCGCGCCAGTTGCAGCTCGCGCTCGTACTGCTGCTGCTCCAGGTGCTCTTCGAGCAGCCGCGCGTTCTCGACGCGGATGGCGGCGACCGACCCGAGCGTCGTCAGCACCTTCAGGTGGTCTTCGCTGAAGCGCGAGGTGGCGAACGGCGAGTCGGCGTAAATCATCCCGAAGATGCGGTCGCCGACGCCGAGGGGCACGGCCAGCACCGAGCGGATGCCCTGGAAGGTCACCGTGCTCGACCTGAAGCGCGGGTCGTGCTGCGCGTCGGAGGTCAGCACCGAGCGCCCCTGGTTGACGACCTCCTCGACGATGGTGCGGCCGACGCGCACCTCGCCGACCTCGGGGCGGCGGTCGCGCATCTCGGCGACGCGAATCTTCAGGTCGGCCGGCTCGCCCTCGCGCAGCATGATGAGGCAGCGCTCGGCGGGCACGGCCTCGAAGACCAGGAGCGCCACCTGCCGCAGCGTCTCGTCGAGCGTGGCGGAGGCGAGCAGCGTCACGCCGACCTTCGAGATGAGCGCGAGCAGGTCGCCGTGCTCGCCGGCCGCGGCCGCGGCCGCGCCGGTCGAGCCCGCGCGGTGCGGCATGATGGTCGCCACGTCGAACCGCCCCGAGGTCTGCGTGCGCGCGCCCTCGATGGCTTCGAGCAGCCCCGACGTGGTGTGCTGCGCCGAGTCGAAGGCGATGGTGGCCTCGGGCACGGGCGCGTCGTCCTCGACGGTGGTCGCGGGCAGCGCGCGCTCGGTCGCCTGGTCTTTGAAGACTATCTCGGTCTCGCCTATCTGGATGCGGCCGCCGTGCGTGAGCGTGACCGGGCGCTCGAGGCGCGCGCCGTTGTAGTAGGTGCCGTTGGCCGAGCCGAGGTCTTGCAGGAGGTACTGGTCGCCCTCGCGCCGCACCTCGGCGTGGACGCGCGAGGCGAACGGGTCGGGGACGCAGACGTCGTTGCGCGCCGAGCGCCCGATGGTGATGCGCAGCCGGCCGAGCGGCAGGCGCTCCGGCGCGCGGTCGGGGTAGTTGACGAGTAGTTCAGACATGGCTCGTTACCTGGGACTGAGGACTGGGGACTGGGGACTGAGTGGAAGACAGGGCCCGCTCTTCACTCAGTCCTCAGTCCTCGGTACTTTTAATCAGTACTAATCACTTATTCCTCAACCTGTCAAACTCTTTTTCGAGCTGCTGGGCGTAGCCGCGCGCCTGCGAGGCGTGGCGGCCGCCGCGCTGCGCGAGCTGGAAGTGCTGGAGCGCGGCGACGACCTCGGCGCGCTTGAGCGAGCCCGCGCCGCGACCCTCGACGTAGGCCAGGCCGAGGTAGTAGTGAGCGTCGAGGTTGCCGCCGGCGGCCGCCGCGCGGAACTCGGCGAGCGCCGCCGCGCGGTCGGAACTCCAGAGCTGCACGCCGCGGCCGTAGCGGTCGGCGGGCGCGGGCGGCGCGGGCGGCGCGGGCGTCGGGGTCGGCTGCGGCGGCGCGGGCGTGGGCTGCGCGGGTGGCGGCGCGGGCGTCGGCGCCTGGGAGGCGACCTCGTCCCCGGGCGTCGGGCTCGGCTGCGCGCCCTGGTGCGGCGTCGGCGCGGGCGTGGGCGCAGAGGCGCCCGGCGCCTGCTCCGCGAGCCGCTGGCGCGCGGCCGCGGCCACGTCGGCCGCCGGCGAAGAGCCGAGCCGCTCGTAGAGCGGTCGCGCCTCCTCGGCGCGGCCCGAGAGGCGCAGCGCGTCGGCGTAGGCGAGCAGTTCGGCGGGGTCGGCCGCCTGCTCGCCGACGAGCGCGAAGAGGCGGCGGTAGGACTCGGCCGCGTCGCGGTGCAGGCCCTCCGCGAACTGCGCGGCGGCGAGCTGCCGCCAGGCGGCGGAGTCTTCGGGCGCGTGGCGCGCGACGGCGCGCAGCTCCTCGATGGCCTCGCGGCGCGCGCCGGTCGAGAGCAGCAGCTCGGCCAGCCGCCGTCGGGCGCGCGTGTTCGCGGGGTCGAGCGCGTTGGCCTCGCGCAGCCGCGCGAGCGCGCCGTCCATGTCGCCCGCGGCGAGCTGCGCCTCGGCCTCTTCGAGCTTCAGCTCGAACTGCCGGCGCGCGTCCTCGGTGACGGGCGGCGGGGCGGCCGCCTGCGTCGGCACGTCGGTCACGGCCGGCCTGCGCAGCACGCGGAAGGCGAGCCACGCCGCGCCCGACGCCAGCACCGCGACGACCGCGCAGACCGCGACGACCGACGGCCATGCGCGGCGCGGGGCAGCGGCCGTGCCCCCGGCCGCGGCCCTCCCGCCTTGAGGCGGGTGCAATTCTTCGCGCCACACGTCCGCGTTGGACGCGCCGCCGGCCGCGCCTTCGTGACGGCCGGCGACGCCTTCGTCATGGCCCACGGCCGCGCCTTCGTACCAGCCGGCGGCGGCGCCTTCGCCCTCGTCATCGTCGTCGGCGGCGGCGTCGTCTTCGCCGACGCGGGCGGGCGCGTCGCGCGTGACGTGCGCGTGCGCGGAAGGCTTGTAGGAAGACGGGCGCGTGGCTTCGAGGTCTATGACCTGCGTGGCTTCGAGGTCGGCGGTCGCCTCGAAGTCGCCGGCCTCGCGCGTCAGCGGCGTGCGCGGGACGGTGATGGTCAGCTCTTCGTCGTAGTCGGCCGGGTCGAAGTCCGGGCGCGTGGCCGCCGCGGAGCGCGGGACGATGGTCGCCTCGGGGTCGGCCTCCGGGAGCGGCGTGCGCGGCGGCGGCGGCGCGGGCTCGTCCTGCGACCGCAGGAGGCGCTCCAGCTCGGCGACGCTGACGCGCGCGGTCGGCTGCGCGACGCGCTCCTCTTCGGGCGCGAGCCCGTCGGTGGCGCGCCCCTCCTCGGGCGCGAGCGGGACGGTGGCCGCGTGCGGCGAGACTTCGCCCGCGCCCGCCGCGTGGTCGCCGACGGGCGCGCCGCAGCGCCGGCAGAAACGCGCGCCGGGGAAGGTTTCCGCGCCACAGCTCGGGCAGGAGGTCTGCATCGTGAGTCGGATTTCTTAAAGTGGCGGCGGGGCGTCCGGCGCCGGCGCGTTCAGCGCCGCGCGGCCGCGCGCGGCGGGCGGCTGCGCACGACGACCGTGCCCGCCAGCCAGTCGTGCAGCGCGCGCCCCTGCGGGTCGAAGGCCGCGACGAGGAAGCCGAGGCCGAGGGTGGCGAGCGTCAGGGGGTAGCCGACGAGGTGACGCAGCAGCGCGCGCCCGACGCTCAGCGGCTCGCCGTCCTTGCGCTCGATGCGCAGCCCCGCGACCCACTTCCCCAGCGTGCGCCCGCTCAGGTTGGCGACGAGCACGAAGTTGATGAAGGCGACGGCCGCGGTCGTCAGGTAGCCCACGGTCAGGATGAAGGCCGCGCCCCGCCGCCCGTCGCCGAAGACGCGCGCCAGCAGCGTCGTCGCCGCCAGCACGCTGACGATGATGACGTAGTCGACGAGGAGCGCCCCGCACCGCAGCGAGAAGGGCGCGCGCAGCCGCTCGTAGTTGACCGCCGCCCGCGACGCTCCGCGCGCGACGACGGCCGCGCCCCTTCCCTCTCGTTCCAGTTGGACAGACATTTAAGCAGTAGACGGCAGACGGCAGACAGCAGGGGTTATTACGTCAGTCGGGCGCCGGCGGTTGCGTAGACGTTCCGCGCGGGGGCGTCTCCCGCCGGCTACTTCATACGGTTCACCCGATGAGGAAGTGGAGCGTCGTCTCGCCGAGGCGCAGGCGGTCGCCGTTGGCGAGCGGGCGGGGCTGGCGGGGCCCCAGGCGGACGGCGTCGTTGACGACCGTCCCGTTGACCGAGCCGAGGTCTTCCACGAGGAAGGTGTCGCCCTCGCGCCAGACGCGCGCGTGGCGGCGCGAAATCTTCGTCTCGGGGTCGAAGCGCGAGAGGTCCACGTCGGGGAAGATGTTCGACTGCGGGTCGGTGCGGCCGACGAGGTTTGTCTCCTTGTTGAGCACGAAGGTCGCGTCCAGCTCGGTCGTCCCCGAGACGACGAGCCGCGCCGTCGCCCGCGCCGCGCGCAGTGAGGCGCTCGCGGCCGCGATGGGCTGGCGCGCGCCGCAGTGCGGGCAGAAGACGTCCTCCGACGAGATGGACTTGCCGCAGAAGCCGCAGAAGACGCGCTCGACCGCCAGCGTGCTCATGCTCGCCTGCGACTGCGCGCCGCGCACCGCGCCGTAGGTGACGGCGCCGGCGCGCAAACGCTCGGCGTGCTGCTGGAGCGTGTCGCGCATCTCGGCGGCCGAGCGGAAGCGGCGCTCGGGCTCGTACTCGACCGCCTTCATCAGAATCCACTCCATCTCGTTCGAGACGGCCGGGTTTATCTGGCGCGGCGTCGGGTTCTTCGTGAAGTCGAAGATGAGCAGCGGGTTGTCCTGCGGGTCGGAGCCCGTCAGCAGGTGGAACATCGTCGCGCCCAGCCCGTAGATGTCTGTGCGCGGCTCGGCCTTGCCGCTGAACAGCTCGGGCGGCGCGTAGCCCATCGTGCCGACCGCGGTGACGCCCTTCTCCTGCGGCGCGACCCAGCGCGCGATGCCGAAGTCAATCAACATCACGCGGCCGTTGTTGCCGTCAATCATCAGGTTCGCGGGCTTGAGGTCGCGGTAGATGATGGGCGGCCGCTGGTTGTGCAGGTATTCGAGCACGTCCGCCGCCTGCATGCCCCAGTCGGCGACGGTCAATTCGTCCAGCCGGCCGCCGGGCGCGTGGCGCAGCCGCGCCAGGCAGTCGCCGCCCGAGATGTACTTCATCACGAGGTAGAAGCGCGACGCCGTGTCGTCGTAGAAGTAGTCGTAGATGGTCGGGATCGAGCGGTGTTCGAGCGAGGCCAGCAGCATGGACTCGCGGCGGAAGTCGGCGACGGCCTTCTCCTGCTGCGACTCGTCGAGGTGCGTCTGAATCATCTCCTTGACGGCGCGCGGCGCGTCGCCGAGGTTCCTGTCCTTCGCGTAGTAGACGGCGCCCATGCCGCCGCCGCCGATGCGCTTGACGATTTCGTAGCGGCCGTAGAGCACCGTGCCCGGGTCGAGCTGGCTCGCCGAGCGGCGCGAGCCGCCCGTGCGCCCCGTGTAGGACATCTGGCGCGAGGGCAGGTCGCCCGTGCGGCGGCGGTCCGCGTCGCCGGCCGGGGGGACGCTCCCTGCGGCGCCCGGCCCCGCGGCGGCGGGCGGCGGCGTCGGCTCCCACGCGCGCGCGGGCTCGTCGGCGGCCGGCGGCCCGCCGGTCACGGCGCCCGTCGGCTTGTCGTCGGAGGTGTCGGCCGTGACCTCCGTGTCGTCCGGCTGCGGCAGCGCGGCGGAGGCGGCGAGCCCCGCGGACTGCGGCGCGGACTCGCCCTGCGTCGTCTCGCCGCGCGCGGCCTCGTCCACGGCGTCGTCGGCGTCTTCAGCCTCCTCGGCGTCCCACACGTCCTGCGCTGCGGGCGCGCGGGCGGGCGCGGCGGCCTGACCGCCGCCGCCGTGCGCCGGCTCGATGATGGTCGGCTGAAGGTCTTCGGCCGGTTCGGGCTGCGGCGGCGCGGGCTCGGCGGCGGCGTGCGGCGCGGGGGACGCGGCCTCAAGACGCGAGGACGCGCCGGCGCCTTCCGCCGCCGCGCCGGGGCGCGGGGCCGGGCGCAGCGCCAGGCCGCAGTTGCCGCAGAAGCGGTCTTCCGGGGACACCGGCGAGCCGCAATCGAAACAGGACGACATCACTTCTTCACTTCTTCAGACTTCCCGGTCAACGGGCGGAGAACTTTTCAAAACCCGGCCGCGCCCGCCGGCGTGAGGCCGCGGAAGCCGCCGGACGCGCGCTCAACTTCCGAGCACGTGGAACTTCAGGAACGTCTTGCCGACGATGACCTCGTCGCCGTCGCGCAAGGGCTGGCGGTCGCCCGGCAGCAGCCGGCGCCCGCGGTTGACGAAGGTGCCGTTGGTCGAGCCGAGGTCTTCGATGTAGTAGTGGCCGCCGCGCCGCGTAATCCGCGCGTGGCGGCGCGAGACTTTCGCCTCGGGGTCGTCCGTGTCCAAATCCACGTCGGGGAAGATGCCGCCGTCGGCGTCCCAGCGTCCGATGTGCGACTCGTCCTCGCACATCGGGAACTCCTTGCCGACCGAGCGCCCGCGGTGGATGACGAGCTTCGCGTGCGGCGCGGCCGAAGGGTCGCGGCGCGCGGCCGAGTCCTCGTGCGCGGCGCGCGCCCGCCCGGCGAGCGAGGCCGCAGAGGAGGCGAGCGCCTGCGGCCGCGGCGCGAGGCGCGAGGCGCCCGAGTCGGCCGTCAGCCGCTCGGGGCCGGCCGCCGCGCCGGGGCCGTCCTCGGTCAGGCGCCGGCGGCCGCCCGCGCCCTGGAGCGCGGCGCCGCACTCGTCGCAGTACTGCGAGCCCTCGATGTTCTCCGTCTGGCACCTGTCGCAGGTGATCATGGCCCCGTCCTTCAGGATTTTTGAACGGCGGCGCCGGCCGGCGCGCCCCTGAGATGCCCCCGACTCCCTGACGGCGCCCGCCCAGAGAGGCGTCCCTTGCGCCGGAGCGTCATTGTACCCCGAAACGCGGGGCGCGCCAACAGCATCAAAAGGCGTGAACCACGAACCGTAAACGTTGGCGAGTCGGCCCGAGCTTTCGCCGCGGCCCGCCCCTGTTCACGGCGCGTCCGCGACGAGGCCGCGGGGCTTTTTCCGTCATGGTTTACGGCTCAAAGTTCACGGTTTTTCTGAAACTGTTCCACCTTTTTGCACGTAGAAGAGTTGCCGGCGGCGGGAAGGTGTAACGGTTAGTTCGGTTTAGCGCCGCCGACCCGGCCGGCCCGTCGTCGCCCCGACCAAAAATTTAAACCCCTTGTTTTAGAGAAGGAATCAATCCCCATGGCTGTGAGCCGGAAGAAGAAAATCATCATCGCGGTCGCGGCGGTCGCCGTCCTCGGCATGATCGTCGTCATCAGCATCTTCGCGCGCGGGAAGGACGAGGCCGAGGTGACGGTCGTCAAGGTGGACGTGCGCCCCGAGCTGAAGTCCACCGTCACGGCCTCCGGCGAGGTGCGACCCATCCGCTTCGTCAACCTGACGAGCGAGGTGCAGGGGCGCATCACCGAAATCAGCGTCAACCCCGGCGACCAGGTGACGGTCGGCCAGCCGCTCGTCCGCGTAGACCCCACGCAGCTCGAATCCTCCGCCGAGGCGCAGGCCGCCAGCGCGCAGGCCGCGCTCTCCGACGTGCAGAACGCGCGCGCCGCCGTCAACTCGGCCGAGGCCAACGTCCAGGTGGCGCAGCAGCAGCTCGTCGCCGCCGAGGCCGCGCTCGCGCAGTCGCGCCAGGCCGTCAACACCGCGCAGACGGCCGTCGACCGCGAGGAGGTCACCCTCGCCACCGCGCGCCGCGAGCTGAAGCGCACGACCGACCTCATCGAGTCGGGCGTCGCCTCGCGCTCGGAGTTCGACACGGCGCAGGACCGCGTCAAGCAGGCCACGGTCTCGCTCAACACGGCGCGGGCGCAGCTCAAGTCGGCCGAGATAGCCGTCGAGGAGTCGAAGGCGCGCGTCAACCAGCAGCGCAAGGCCGTGGACTCGGCGCAGGTCAGCGTCGCGCAGGCGCGCCAGGGCGTCAAGACGAGCGAGGCGCGCGCCACGGGGCAGCAGGCGCTGCTGCGCGGCCAGTCTTCGCAGCGCAGCAAGGCCGTCACGCTCTCGCCGCTGACGGGCGTCGTCGTGGACATCCCGGCGCGCGTCGGCCAGTTCGCCGTCGCCGGGCTTTCGACCACCTCGCTGATGACCATCGCCGACATGACGACCATCAACGTCGAGGTCAACGTGGACGAGACCGAGATCGCGCAGCTCGAGGTCGGGCAGCCCGCGAAGGTCAAGGTCGACGCGATGGGCGAGAAGGAGATCGCGGGCGTCGTCGTCCAGAAGAACCCGCTCGCCGTCTCGCGCTCCGACACGCAGGGCGCGGGCCTCGGCAACCGCGTCAACGTCCAGGAGGCGAAGGAGTTCAAGGTCATCGTCGAGCTGGACCTGTCGGGGCTGCCCGACGCCGAGCGCGACTCGCTCCGCCCCGGCATGACCGCGACGGCCACCATCACGACCAGCACCAAGCAGAACGT
>DASVUF010000015.1:0-6302 GCA_036387195.1 Pyrinomonadaceae bacterium
CGACTTTGAGCCCCGCACTTTTGGGCCCGGGACTTCTGGGCCCGAGGCTTCCGGCCCGAGACTTTGAACTCAGCCCTCCCCGACCGCCTCGCGGACGGCGGCGGCCAGCCCGCGCACGTCCTCCTCGGTCGTGTCGAAGGAGCACATGAAGCGCGCCTCGGAGGTCTGCCTGTCCCACGTGTAGAAGAAGAAGCGCTCGCGCAGGCGCGCCAGCGCGGCGGGCGGGAGCGCGGCGAAGACGGCGTTGGACTCGACGGGCTGCGTGACGCTGACGCGCGGCGTCGCGCGCAGCTCCTCGGCGAGCAGCCGCGCCATGCGGTTGGCGTGCGACGCCGTCCGCAGCCAGAGGTCGTCCGTCAGCAGCGCCGTGAACTGCGCGGCGACGAAGCGCATCTTCGAAGGGAGCTGCGCGCACTGCTTGCGCACGAAACGGAAGTCGCGCGCCAGCGCCGGGTCGAAGAAGACGACCGCCTCGCCGTACATCATCCCGTTCTTCGTCCCGCCGAAGCTCAACACGTCCACGCCCGCCCCCGCCGTCAGCTCCTCCAGCGAGGCGCCCAGGTGCGCCGCCGCGTTCGCCAGCCGCGCGCCGTCAACGTGCAGCAGCATCCCGCGCGCGTGCGCGAACTCCGAGAGCCGCGCGAGTTCTCCGGCCGCGTAGACCGTCCCCAGCTCGGTCGCCTGCGAGACGGAGACGACGCGCGGCTGGACGTGGTGCTGGTCGCCGAGGGCCGCGAGCAGCGGCTCGACCTGTTCCGGCCTCAGTTTGCCGTCGGGCGTCGGGAGCGCGATGAGCTTGCAGCCGGCGAAGCGCTCGGGCGCGCCGCACTCGTCCACGTTGACGTGCGCCGTCTCGGCGCAGACGACGGCGTGGTGCGGGCGCGTCGCGGCCGCCAGCGCCGCGACGTTCGCGCCCGTCCCGCCGAAGACGAAGAAGACCTCCGCCCGCCCGCCGAACCGCTCGCGCATGAGGCGGGCGGCCGTCTCGGTGTACTCGTCGTCGCCGTAGGCCGCGGCGTGGCCGTGGTTGGCCGTGCGCACGGAGTCCATCACGCGCGGGTGGACGCCCGCGTTGTTGTCGCTCGCGAAGCCTCGCTTGACCTTCATTCTCCTCCGCCGGGGACGCCCACGCCGTCGAGCAGGAGCACCCGCGCCCGCGCCGCCGGCGGCAGCCGCGCGTACAGCTCAGTGAAGGCCGCGTTCGTCCAGCCGAAGCCTATCTCGTTCGAGCCGTAGCCGAAGCGCAGCCCCGCGCCCAGCGAGGACGTGCGCCGCTCGACGTCGTACTTCTCGACGATGGTGTTGTGCTCGACGAAGTCCTTGAGGACGAGCGAGAGGAAGTTGACCGAGACGCGCTCGGCCTCGCGCCCGAAGCCGTAGCGGCGCAGCCCCTCGACCGCGACCAACTGCATCGGCGCCCAGCCGTAGGGCGCGTCCCACTGGCTGCCCGAGCGGTTCGTGCTCGTCCGCAGGCCGCCCGCGCGCTCGAACAGCCGCAGGTTGGCGGCGACGCGCGCCGCCTGCCGCGGCGTCGCCAGCCCCGCCCACAGCGGGTAGAAGGTCGTCACGAACGGGTAGCGCCTGACCTCCCGCCTCTCGAAGTTGTAGTCGTAGTAGAGCCCGTCGCGCTCGTCCCACATCAGGCGGTTGACGCGTTCGCGCCGCGCGGCCGCGCGCGCCTCCCACCGCGCGGCCTCGCCCGCGCGCCCCAGCTCGCGCGCCATCTCGGCCGCGTCGCGCTCGTAGACGTAGAGCAGCGAGTTGAGGCAGACCGGGTTGTAGCTCGTCACGTCGGCGTTGAAGGGGCCGAAGCGGTTCGACGGGTCGAAGCCCGACTCGCGCATCGAGCGGTCGCCCTTGTAGAAGGCGGGCGTCAGCGCGTCCGCCCCGCGGTCGTAGAACTTCGAGACGTCGTAGTCGGCGACCGCGCGCGTTTTGTAGAACTCCCTGACGCGTTCGTAGTGCGTGCGCCCCTCGGCGTCGCGCTCGTCGGCGACGACCTCGGGCGCGGGGCCTTCGCCGAGGTCGTAGTAGCGCGAGAGCCCCGTCGAGGGCGTGAGGTGCGGCGAGCGCGGCGCGGCCCAGTAGTCGTAATAGGCGTTGACGGCGCGCGCGGCGCGGCGCAGCCATTCGCGGTCGCGCGTGCGCGCGTAGACGCCGAGCGCCATCCGCGTCAGGAAGGGCGGCTGCGAGCGCGTGAGGTAGTAGGTGCGGTTGGCGTTGAGCACGCGGCCGTAGTGCTCGACCTGGTAGATGAAGTTCTCGGCCATGTCGCGCGCCAGCGCCGTCTCGCCGTCGCGCAGCAGCCCGACCTGTATGAAGTAGCTGTCCCAGCCGTACATCTCGTTGAAACGACCGCCGGGGACGACGTACGGGCGCGGGAGGTAGAGCAGCCCCGGCGGGACTTCGGCGCCGCGCCCCGGCAGGCGGCGCAGCTCGACGCGCGCGAAGTCCGCGGCCGACATCTGCGCGCGCAGGTCGCGCGCGACGGCGCCCAGGCTCTCGTCGCGCGCGACGTAGACGGGCCAGCGCGGCGGCGCGGACTCGCCCGCGCCGCGCGCTTCGAGGGCGGCTTTGAACTTGGGGTCAACGGCGGCGGCCGCCAAATCGCGGTTCGAGCGCGTGAGCGTGCGCCAGCCGCGCCGCACGTAGTCGCGCGCCGCCGCGAGCTGCGCGGGCGTGGCCCTCTGCTGCCGCGCCGCCGCCGGCGCGAAAGGCGCGGCGAGCAAAGGCGCGGCGAGCAGCAGCGCGAGCGCCAGCCGCGCCGCGGCGCGCGCCGGCAGAAACTTCACGCACGCGCGCGCGGTCTTCGCGCCTCCGCGCACGCCCTTCACGCGCGCCTCCGTCCTGTTCATGTTCAGCCTCCCGCGGCTCCCGCACGCGCGGACTCTAGTTCATCGAGCAGGAGCCGGGCCCGCGCGGGTCGCCGCACGAGCCGCAGGGCGACGCGGGCGCCGCCTCGCGCGGCCGGGGCGACGCGCCTTTGACGGCCGGCGCGAAGACGGAGAGCTGCTTCTCCAGACGCCGGCCCATGCACTCGGGGCAGCCGTCGGGCTCGGCGCCGCCGCGCACTATCTTCTCGAAGCGGTGGCCGCACTTTCGGCAGAGGTATTCGTAGATGGGCATGACGGTTGTTTGTCTCCTTTGAGGCGGTCGTCCCTGTAGACCGATAGACCGAGGAGACAATTTTCAACACGGCCGCGCGGCTGTCAAACGCAGGCGCGCCGGCGTCGGCCCGCGCACGTCGGCGCCAGCGCCGAACTAGCCGCGTCTGGCGAACTCGCGCTTGAAGGTGCGCGTCTCCCCGTCTGGGAATTTGACCTCGACCTTGTCGTCCTCGACGGCGACGACGCGGCCGCGGCCGTACTTCGGCAGGCGGACGGCGTCGCCTTCGGCGAACTCCAACACCTTCCTCCTCCCCTTCGCGGCCGGGGCGGGCGTCGCTTCGGCGGGCGGCGGCGTCGCGGCCGCGGCCGTCGTGAGCCCCAACTGCTCTTCGAGCGGGTGGAGGCAGTTGTCGCAGTGGCCGCACTTCCCCTGCTCGAACTCCTCGCCGAAGTACTCGTGCAAAAGCTTCCAGCGGCACTCGGCGCTCTGGCCGTAGAGCATGACGCGCTCAAGCTTCTCGCGGTCGCCCTCGCCGCGCGAGGCCGAGTCCTCGGCGACGCGCTCTATCTCCTCGCGCGTCACGTCGGGGCGCAGCAGCTTGAAGCGGACGCCGCGCGTCTCGCGCAGGACGCGCGCGTCCTTCAGGAGCGTCAGCGCCACGCGCGTCTTGGTCCTCGCAACGCCGGCGGCCGCCTCCTGCACGGGCGCGAGCGGGACGGCCTCGGCGTCCGCGCCGAGCGCGCGCAGCGCGTCGCAGACCGCCCAGAGGTCTTCGGCCTTCGGGTAGCGGCCGCCGAGGAAGAAGAGCTGCGTGCGGCGGTCGTCGAGCTGGTAGAGCAGCGCGCAGCGCGCCGCCTCGCCGTCGCGCCCGGCGCGCCCCGACTCTTGATAGTAGGCTTCGAGCGAGCCGGGCATCTGGTAGTGGACGACGAAGCGGATGTCGGGCTTGTCAATGCCCATGCCGAAGGCGTTGGTGGCGAAGAGCGCCTTCAGGCCCCCGGCCATGAAGAGGTCCTGCGTCTCGCGGCGCTCGGCGGGGGGGAGCCGGCCGTGGTAGGCGCGCGTCTCGAAGTCGGCGCCGCGGAAGAGGTCGGCCAGCGCCTCGACCGTCTTGACCGTGGCGCAGTAGACGATGCCCGTCCCCTCCGTCTCGCGCATCAGCCGCGCGAGCTGCTCGCGCTTCTCAAGCTCGTTGGTCACGCGCGCGACCTCGTAGCGGAGGTTCTCGCGGTAGATGCCCGTGTTGAAGACGCGCATCCGCGGCAGCCCCAACTGCTTCTTCACGTCCTCGATGACCGAGGGCGTGGCCGTGGCGGTGAGCGCCAGCACGGGCGGCGAGCCGAGCGTGCGGACGGCCGCGCCGAGCGCGAGGTAGCTGGGGCGGAAGTCGTGCCCCCATTCCGAGATGCAGTGCGCCTCGTCTATGACGACGAGGTCTATCTCCGTGCCGCGCAGCGTGTCGAGGAAGGCGGGGTCGGCGATGCGCTCGGGCGTGGTGAAGACGAATTCGCTGGCCGCGCTCTTGATGCGCTCTATCTCGGCGCGGCGCTCGGCGTCGGTCAGCGCGCTGTTGACCTGCGCGGCCACGACGCCGGCCTCCGAGAGCTTGTCCACCTGGTCCTTCATCAGCGAGATGAGCGGCGAGACGATGACGGTCGTGCCCGGCAGGTGGAGCGCCGGCAGTTGGTAGCAGAGCGACTTGCCCGCGCCCGTCGGCATTACGGCCAGCGTGTCCTCGCCGCCGAGCACGGAGCGGATGACCTCGGCCTGACCCGGCCGGAGCCGTTCGAGCCCGAAGACCTCGCGCATCGTGCGCCGCATGCGGCGCAACTCGCCCGTCGCGCCGCCCATGAACTTCGTCCTCGCCGTGTCCGTTCGCATCGTACGGCCGAGGCTACAACGCCGGCTCGCGCTTTCTGTCCGCCCGAAGTTGAGAAACTGTGTCCGGGAAGGCTGAAGGCGGAAGTGAGAAGCGCGAAGATTGGAGGCTGAAGGACGAAGGTTGAAGCCGGCACGCTGAACGCGGAACGCGGAGGGAGAGGCGGACTGTCGTCAGCCGTACCTTCATCGCTCGGCCCTCGTCCTTCATCGCTCGGCCCTCGTCCTTCATTCCCCATCTTTCACCCTTCGCCCTTCGTCCCTCCCTTTGGCGCCATGCTTGCTCCCGCGAAAGGCGAAGGCGGACGAAGTGAGGAAAGTACAGCCCCGCGCGCGTGCGGCGGGGCGCGTGGCGCGTACGAATGTGCGCCGCGGATGTCCGCTTAGGGAACATCGGGGGGCGCGTGATGGAAGAGGACAGGTTTACGAGGGACAAGCGCGCCGAGGGGCGCGCGGCCGGCGGCGCGGGGTGGAGCCCCGGCGTCGGGCAGATAGTGGGGTTGGCGCTCTGCGTGATACTGGCGCTGGCGACCATCATCCTCGGGGTGACGACGGGCATCGGGTTCGTCTTCGCCATCCCGCTCTTGCTGCTCGCCGTCGTGGTGGCGGTCGTCCTTTTCCGCGGCAGGGCGGCGAGGACCGAGACGGTCTGCCCCAACTGCAACGCGCGCGTGGACGTCCCGTCGCACATCGCGGAGTTCAACTGCCCCTCGTGCGGCGGCCGGCTCGAAGTCGGCCCCGGCGGCGACGTGCGGCGGCTCTAACATTTTTCAATCCAGCGGGAGGAGGAGAGAGAGAGATGGGCTCAGCGGACAGCGGCGGCAAGGACCAGGGCGACAGCGGGCACGTCGGCGCGACCCGCCAGAAGGGCGGCGCGGGCGCGCGCGGCGAGTCGGGCGCCAAGAGCGAGGGCAAGGGCACGGGCAACAAGAGCGAGGGCTCGGGCAAGAAGAGCGGCACGCCGGGCGGCGAGCGCCACCACTGAGGCGGCGCACTCTTTAAACAAAGACTGAGGGGGGAACGGATGGCCGAGGATACCGGACAGGGCAACGACAAGGGCATCGGCGAGGGCAACCTGCGCGGCGAGCGCGGCGCGCCGCCCTACGCCGACCGCGCCTACGCGGGCGAGGACGAGCCGGGCGGCGAACAGGGTTCGAGCCTCGAAGGGACGGCCGGCGGCACGAACGTCTCGTCGCAGGGCGGGGCCGCCGACAGCAGCAAGGCCGGCGGCAACGCCGGCGGCTCGGGCGCGCAGGGCTGACCGATTGACGGAAACGGCGGGGGGGGGGGGGGGGGGGGGGGGGGGGGGGGGGGGG
>DASVUF010000016.1:0-4959 GCA_036387195.1 Pyrinomonadaceae bacterium
CGCGCCCCGCGGCCCTCGCCTTTCGGCCTTTTAACGACTCACGGCTTACGGCTCACGGCATTTAAGAATCACGAGCGTCTGGTCGTCGCCGCGCTCGGCCTGCGCCGTCCAGCGTTCGACGTCCTCGAAGATGGCGGCGCGGATGTTCTCGGCCGTCTCGTGGCGGCGCTCGGCGGCCAGCCGCGCGAGGCGCTCCTCGCCGTACTCCTCGCCCCCCGCGTTCTGCGCCTCCGTGATGCCGTCGGAGTAGATGACCAGCAGGTCGCCCGCCGAGAGCTGCGCCTGCCCCTCCTCGAACGGCGCGAAGTCGAAGGCGCCGAGCACCGTCCCGCCCGCCCACAGCCGCTCGACCCCGCCGCCGGCGCGCACCAGCAGCGGCGCGTTGTGCCCCGCGTTCGTGTAGCGCAGGGAGAGCGCGCGGTCGTCGTAGAGCGCGAGGAAGAGCGTCGCGAAGCGGTCGGCGTCCGTCGAGCGGCAGAGCTGCCCGTTGATGCTCGCGGTCATGTCGGAGACGGCGCGCGCCGCGTCGCCGCCGCCGCCGCTCGGCCCGGCGGGCTGCACGCCGTCGCCGCCGGCCGCGGCCGCCGCGGGCTGCGCCTGCCCCGCCGCGCGCAGGCGTTCGCTGATGATGGCGGCCTGCGCCCGCAGCGCCGCCTGCAAGTTCGACATCACGAGCGAGGCCGACAGCCCCTTGCCCGACACGTCGCCGAGCGCCAGCGCGACGAGGCCGGGCGCGACCTCTACGAAGTCGTAGTAGTCGCCCGCCACGCCGAGCGCCGCGCGGCACTCGCCCGTCATCGCGGCGCTGGCGAGCGCCGGCGTGCTGCGCGGGAAGAGCTGCGCCTGCACCTCGTGCGCGATTTCGACCTCGCGCTTCAAACGCTCGTGCTCGACGCGCTCGGCCAGGAGCGTCTCGATGTTCGAGGACATGTCGTTGAAGGCGAGCGCCAGTTCGCCCAACTGGTCGCGCGAGCGCGTGCGGATGCGGTGCGAGAAGTCGCCGCGCTTGACCGACTCGGTCGCGCGGTAGAGCTTGTGGACGGCGCCCGTCACGGCGCGCGTCATCCACGCGGCCGAGAAGAGCGCCGCCAGCTCCAGCAGCAGGAACGCGACCGCGACGAAGTAGAACGCCTGCCAGAGCCTCCGGCTGAGTTCCGCGTCGCCCCAGACCTGCTTGACGCCCTCGTCCCACGACCAGAAGACCACGAAGGCCCAGCCCTGCGACTCGACGCCCGTCCCCCAGTCGGTCGAGTCGAGGATGACCGGGTACGGGAAGTTAAACCCCGTGAGCTGCGGCATGTTCTCGCCGAACTGGTCGCGCGAGAAGTCAACGACCTTGCCGACGCGCCCGCTCACGTCGTTCTCTATCTCGCGGTCGAGTTCCGGGTCGCCGAACCTGAAGGTGACGCGGCCGCCCTGCCGCTGCTCCTCGCGGCCGCGCGCGCCGAGGAAGAAGGGGCGGAGGTGGACGCCCGTCGTCTCGCGGTAGCGCGCGACGAGCGCGCGGCTGACGGGGACGCTCAACAGCACGGCGACGGGGCGGCCACCCCCCGACACGCGCACCAGCGCGCGCACCGAAGGCGTGCCGAAGGAGGTCTGCGACCCGTCGGGCGGCGGCGCGTAGGCCACGCCGCTCCACTCGTGCGCGCCCGCCAGCCACGCCGGCAGCGTCTCGCGCGCGCCGGCGTCGTCGAAGCCCACGCCGCGCGTCTCTTCGTCCGCGCGCGCGCTCACCAGATGCGCCGGCTCCTCCTGCCCCAGCCACGCGGCGCGCGGCCCCACGCCGCCGCGCCACACGTAGACGCGCGCGCCGGGCAGCGCCGACCGCAGCAGCGCCGCGCGCTCGTCGAGCCACGCCTGCGCCGCCCGCGCGTTCGACTCGGGCGGCAGCGCCAGCAGCCCGTCGGCCAGCGAGCGCGCGCCTTCGAGCGCCTGCCGCTCGGTCGCGTCCACCTGCACCCTCACGACGCGCGCCATCGCCTGCGACGACCCGCCCGCCGCCGCCAGCGCGCCCAGCGCCAGCAGCAACACGACCGGCGTCAGCCCCACGAAGAGGTACGTGATGATGAGGCGGCGGCGCACCCTCCACAGCAGCCTCCGCTTGAGGCGCACCAGAAGCTTCAGGCCGTAGTAGAGCAGCACGGCCGCGCACGCGAAGAAGGTCAGGGGGCCGAGCAGCCCGAAGGGCGTCTCCCTGTACAGCGAGGTGTCGCGCACGAACAGCCGCAGCAGGAAGAGCGCGCCCGCGGCCGCGGCCAGACGCGGCATCGCGCGCCGGAACCACTCGCGCGCGCGCGCGAGCCGCTCGGCGAACCCGTCCGACGCGCTCTGCCACCTGCCGCCCATCAACGGTCCCCCCTCCGCCTCAGTCCGTGACCCGCGCCCGGCCGGCGCGGGCCCTTTCGGCGCGCCCTTCATCCGCCTACTCTTCGGCGAGCGCGCGGACGTGCGCGGCGACCGTCGCGCCGAGCGTCGAGAGGTTGTAGCCGCCTTCGAGGCACGAGACGAGCCGGCCGCCGCACGCCTCGCGCGCCCACGCCTTCGCCGCGCGCGTCATCTCGGCGAAGTCTTCGTCCGTCAGCATGAGCTGCCCCAGAGGGTCGCTCGCGCCCGAGTCGAAGCCGGCCGAGATGATGACGAGGTCGGGACTGAACTTCGCGCCTATCTCTTCGAGCGCCGCCTCGAACGCGCGCCGGTGCTCGGCCGCCGGCGTGCGCGCGCGCAGCGGCAGGTTCAGCGTGTAACCGCGCCCGCGCCCGACGCCCCTCTCCGAGCGCGTCCCCGTGCCCGGGTACCACGGGTACTGGTGCGCCGAGAAGAAGAAGACCGACGGGTCGTCGTAGAAGATGCCCTGCGTCCCGTTGCCGTGGTGAACGTCCCAGTCAATGACGGCGACGCGCTCGACCTCCTTGTGGTGGCGCTGCGCGTAGCGCGCCGCGACCGCGACCGTGTTGAAGAGGCAGAAGCCCATCGCGCGGTCGGAGGTGGCGTGGTGGCCCGGCGGGCGCGCCGCCAGAAAGGCGTTCTCGGCCTCGCCCCTCAGGACCATGTCCACGGCCCTGCACGCCCCGCCCGACGCGTGCAGCGCCGCGTCGAGCGACCGCAGCGAGACGACCGTGTCGGCGTCCAGGTAGCCGACGCCGTCCCTGACCGCGCGCTCGACGTGCTTGAAGTGCTGCGCCGCGTGCGCCGCCTGCACGTCGCCGCGCGGCGCGGGCGCGGCCTCCGCCTCCAGCAGGCGCGGCCACAGCTTCGCGTCGCCGCGCAGCGCCGCCATCACGGCCGCGTAGCGCTCCGGGCTCTCCGGGTGCCCCTCGCCCGTGTCGTGCTGCCCGAAGACGGGGTGATGGATGATGGCCGTCGTCATGCGGCCGATTATGCGAGAGCGCCCCTGCGAGGTCAAACAACTGACAACCAGCCTCCCGCGAGCATCGAATCCGTACGGCGCCGGACTCAATCGAGTCCGCGCGGCCGCGCCGGAGATTCGGCCGGGTCGTTTAAGCTTCAGGGTTTCCTGGGCTTACGGCGCCGAAGTTCGGCGGCCGGTTCGGGGTATAGTGTTTGCTGAAGGTTTTGTGTTGACGCGGCTCTCCCGTTTTAATTCGAGATGATTCGACTCATTGGAAGGAGTTTGAAGATGCGAAAGGTTTTCGTCTGTCTGGTCTGCCTCTTATTCCTGGCCACGACGCTGGCGCTCGACACGTCGGCGCAGGAGCGCCGCAAGCGTTCGCGCTTCGGGCGCAAGGCGCGCACGGCCGCCATCATCGCGGGCGGCGCGGCCGTCGGCGGGCTCGTGGGCGGCAAGAAGGGCGCGGCCATCGGCGCGGGCGGCGCGGGCACGTACGCCTTCAACCGCCGCGCGGCGCGTCGCCACTTCAAGCCGCGGACGCGCACCATCGGCGCGACGGCCAGCGGCGCGGCGCTCGGCGGCGGCGTGGGCGCGGCCGTGGGCGGCAGGCGCGCGGCGGCGGCGGGCGCGGCCGCCGGCGCCGGCGGCGGCTATCTCTACCGGCGCTCGAAGCGCAGCCTCCGCCGCCGCTACTAAGGGCGCGGACGTTTTAAGGAAGTCGCGCGGGGGCCGCCGCCGAGGCGGCCCCCGGCGCCGACACGCCGGGGCGCTTGCCCGGGCGCGCGGCCTGTAACAAACTACCCTCGCGCAGTTTCACCTAAACGACAGTTCAGGAGCCGAAGCTTCATGTCACACGACGAAGAGCAGCACAAGCGGAGCCGCGTCGTCATCGAGACGCCGACGGCGAGGCGCGAGGTGGTCGAGCAGCAGACGGTGCGCTACCCCGCGCCGGAGCGGCGCGGCTACTCGACGGGCATCGTCGCCACGGTGGCGCTGCTCGCCATCGCGGCCACGGCCATCGTCTTTCTCTTCCTGACCAACTCGGGCGGCGACGACTCGGGGACGAACGTCAACATCCGCGCCTCGGCGCCCGTCACGCAGCCGACGCCGATGGCGCAGCCCGTCCTCGTCCAGCCGACGCCGATGACGGCGCCGACGCCGACGACGGTCATCATCCAGCAGCCGCCGACGACCGTGCCCGCGCCGGTCATCATCTCGGCGCCGCCCACGGCGACCGACACGACCACCTCCGCGCCGCCGCCCGCGACGACCGCGCCCGCGTCGCCCGCGGCCTCGGCCAGCGACGACACGACGCTCCAGCAGAGGATTGACGCGTCCTTCGCCGCCGACACGGCCGTCGCCGCGTCCGACGTGGACGCGACGGTCGTCAACGGCCGCGTCAGGCTGTCGGGCACGGTCAGCTCCGACGCCGTCAAGCAGCGCGCCGAGCGCCTCGCCTACGCCGTCAAAGGCGTCCTCGGCGTGGACAACAAGATAGTCGTCAGCCCGGGCGCGCCGTAAAGGGCGAAGGGCGCAAGACGTAAGCGGGAGACGGACAAGGGGCGGCGCCTTTTTCGTCGCCGGACGGCCGCGCGGCCGTCCGGCGACGA
>DASVUF010000017.1:0-1819 GCA_036387195.1 Pyrinomonadaceae bacterium
GACGACGCCGAGGCCGAGGCGGCGCGCGCCGAGCTTGAGCGCAAGGCGCTCGCGCTGCTCGACGAGGCGCTGGCGGAGGCGGCCGGCCTGAAGCTGGCCGAGAACCGTGTCCGCGCGCAGTTGACGGCCGCGCGTCTGCTCTGGCCGCGCGACCCCGCGGCGGCGCGCGCGGCCTTCGACGCCGCGGCCGCGGGCGTCGCCGACCTCAGCGCCAGGGTTGACCCCGAAGACCAGCAGTTCTACGGCGCGGCGCAGGGCGTCATGCAGCTCCGCGGCGAGATGCTTCAGCTCGCAGGGCAGTACGACCCGAAGGCCGCGCTCGACTTCCTGCGCGCGTCGAGGCCGGCCTACGCCGAGGCGCTCGCCGCCGCGGGCTACGGGCAGCAGGAGCAGACGTTCGAGCTGAACCTCGCGGCGCAGATCGCGGCGCGCGAGCCGCGGCGCGCGCTGGAGATGGCCGAGGAGAGTTTGAGCCGCGGCGTGACGACGGGGCTGACGAACGTCGTCAGCAACCTGAGGTCGAAAGACCCTGCGGCGGCCGCGAGGCTCGCCGCCGCCGCCGTGAAGCGTCTGCGCGCCGACGAGTTGCCGCTCAACTACGAGGCGAGCGCCGCCGCGCAGAACCTCCTGCACATGAGCCGCCCGGAGGAGAATCAGCCGGCCGGCCAGGAGGGGCGCGTCGCCGTCGTCGGCGGGCCGGGGCGGGCGGGCGCCGTCCCCTTGCTCGACGAGCAGACGCGGAGGGAGCTGGTCAACAAGGTCCTGGCCGCGCTGCCGTCCGTCACGACGAGCCAGAGCGGCTCCTACAACCTCTATCAGGCTTTGCAGACGATTCTGCCGGAGGCCGAGCGGTACGCGCCCGGCCGCGCCGCGGCGCTGCGGCGCAGGGCGGAGGAGCTTGAGGGCGCGCTCAACCCGCAGGCGCGGGTGATGCGGATGTATGAGGAGGCCATGAGCGCGGGGACGGTCGAGGCGCTGCTTGAGGCCGCCGCCAAGGCCCCGCCCGAGGCGCGCGACGCGCTCTACACGCAGGCGGCCTTGAAGGCTTTCAACGAAGGCCCGGACGCCGCGCGCGCGCAGGAGATTCTGGAGAAGGTCTCGAACCCGCAGCAGCGCGCGCAGACGCGCAGGAGCATGGAGCAGCAGGAGCAGGCGCGCGCCGCGCGGCAGGGCGACTTCGCCGGGGCGCGGCAGGCGATAGCGCGGATGTCTTCGGCCGATGACAGGGTGGCGGCGCTGTTGCATCTGGCCAACCAGGCGTCGGCCGCGCGCGACGCGCAGGCGGCGCGGCAGGCGCTTGAGGAGGCGCAGGCGGTCGTCGAAGCGCAGACGCGCGGGCAGCAGCAGTTCGGTTACAGGCTCCAGATCGCGCAGGCCTACGCGGGGGTTGACGCGGGCGCGGCGTTCGAGGCCGTCGAGGCGGCCGTCGCGCGGCTCGACGTGATGCTCGACGCCGCGGCCGAGGTTGACGGCTTCGGCTACGACTCTTTCAAGGACGGTGAGCTGAAGTCGCAGGGCGGCTTCTACTGGCAGGACTTCATCCAGCGCTGCGCGCAGACGCTGGCCGCGCTCGCGCCGTCCGACTTCGAGCGCGCCGCCGCCGCCGTGAAGAAGTTCCGGCGGCCGGAGGCGCGGACGACGGCGCAACTCGCGCTCGTCGCCAACCTGCTCGGCGCGCCCCGGCGCGGCCGCAGAAACTTCCACGGTGACGTCACGCCGCTACGCCTCTCCGGCGCGGGCGGCCGCTGACGCGCCGGACGTAAGCGCAAGGTATTAACGGCGCGGGGGCGCGGGCGCGGCTTGAAGTCTTAATGTCTTC
>DASVUF010000018.1:0-11334 GCA_036387195.1 Pyrinomonadaceae bacterium
GCGGCCCTCGTCGTTGAAGACGAGGGCCGCGCCGCCTTTATCTCTTGCCCGCCGCCCTGCCGCCCGACGGCCTCCCCCCTCACTTCTCCGGCATCAGCGTGACCTGCCACGCGATGAGGGCGATGAAGGCGAGCATGAAGACGATGATGAAGACGACGACGGGTTCGAGGCGGAAGATGGAGGCGCCCTCGCGCTCGTCTTCGAGCAGGTGCTCGGGCATCGGCACGCTCTTGCTGTCCACGCGGATGGTGTCCTTGGCGTCGCGGGCGGCGTCGAGCTGCGGCGACTGCTTGAACTCGCGCGTCTCTTCGAGCGGGGTCAGGCGCTCGGCCTCCTCCGGGTGGTGCGCGTGGCCGCTGCCCGGCCAGTGTATCCGCCCCGTATGCCACTTCCGCTTCTTCTTCTTCCCCGTCACAGCCACTTCACCTTCCGCAAGTAGAAGTAGAGCCCGAGCCCGACCAGCAGCATCGCCGCCAGCGCGCCGACGTAGCCGAAGCGCCAGTCCAGCTCCGGCATGTACTTGAAGTTCATCCCGTAGATGCCCGCGACGAGCGTCGCCGACATCAGCACGGTCGAGACCGAGGTCAGCCGCTTCATTATCTGGTTCATGCGGTTGCCCTGGATGGAGAGGTAGGCGTCCATCGTCGAGCCGAGCATGTCGCGCAGCGTGTCAATCGTGTCGGCGACGCGGATGATGTGGTCGAAAACGTCCTGGAAGTAGACGTGCGTCTCGCGCGGGAAGATGGGCTGCTCGCGCCGCAGCAGCGTGTTGAAGACGTCGCGCAGCGGGGTCACCGTGCGGCGCAGGAAGAGGAGCTGCTTCTTGATGCGGAAAATCTCCTGAATCGCCTCGGGCTGGAACTCGCCGAAAATCTGGTCTTCGAGGTCGTCCATCCTGTCCGAGAGCACGTCGAGCAGCGGCATGTAGTCGTCCACGATGGAGTCGGTCAGGAGGTAGGCGAGGAGCCCCGCGCCCTGCCCCCCCCTGTCCGCCCACTCGCCCCACAGCCGGCGCGCGGTCTCGACGGCGCGGATGGGGCGGCTGTGGACGGTGACGACGTAGTTCTTGCCGAGGAAGATGTTGACCTCGCGCAGCTCCAGGTCGTCGTCGGGGCCGACCAGCTCGGCCTCGTAGAGCACCAGGAAGTAGTAGCCCGGGTACTCCTCGACCTTCGGCCGCTGGTGCGCGTTGCGGCAGTCCTCGATGGAGAGCGGGTGGAAGCCGAACTCCTGCGCCAGCTCGTCGAAGTCCTGGCTCGTCGGGTCGGAGACGTCCGCCCAGACGACGTTGTTCTCCGTCCCGCAGTAGTCGCTCAACTCCTCCGCCGGGAAGTCGGCGGTGAACTTCCTCGACTGGCTGTCGAGGCAGGTCGTCGTAATCACTCGGCCGGGGGCCCTCCTCTCAAACGTCTCTCCTTTGAGTATACTCGGCCGCCGGGGTTTCGTGGCGGGGAAAATCGCCCGCCCGCGCGGGGGCCGGACTTCGACAGCTCGGGAGGGACTCGTGAGACCAACGAAATCAACGTCATTCTTTACGCGCTTCGCCAAGTGGACGGCGCGGGCGACGGGGCGGCCGGCGGCCTTCGTGCTGGCGGCCGCGGTCATCGTCGTCTGGGCCGTCACCGGCCCGCTCTTCGGCTACTCCGACACGTGGCAGCTCGTCATCAACACGGGCACCACCATCGTCACCTTCATGATGGTCTTCCTCATCCAGAACACGCAGAACCGCGACACGGAGGCGTTGCAGGTCAAGCTCGACGAGCTGATACGCGTGACCGACGGCGCGCACCTCGTCCTGCTCGACCTGGAGGAGATGGACGACAGGCAGCTCGACCGCATCCGCTACATGTACGAGAAGCTGGCGAAGAAGGCGCGCGACGACTCGCGGAGCGGCCTGGAGGACACGGGCACGCCCGACCTCGACCTCGACATGGGCGAGACGTTCGGCGAGCGGCGCAAGGGGAGGTGAAGGGCGAAAGCCGGAAGGGCGAAGGGCGAAAGGGACAGTAGGGGGCGGGCGTCGCCTCCCCCGCCGTCGCCGGGTGGCGGGGGAGGCGACGCCCGCGGCCCTCAACTCTGCGGTTTGCCCTTCGGCTCGGGCCTCTTGCCGTCTTCGAGGTAGGTCCTGGCGGCCAGCTTGGCGAGCTTCCACATCTTGCCCCAGTTGATGCGCCCCTCGTCGCGCCCCGTTATCTTGTCGAGCAGCAGGCGGCGGAACTGCTTGCCCTCGCGTTTGAGCATGAACTCCTTGGCGTAGGGGCGCGCCGTCTCGAAGAAGCTGAAGCCGGGGTCGGTGACGAGCCCGATGCCTTCGAGCGTCATCAGCGCGCGGATGATGTAGGTGAAGTTCGACGGCAGGCGGAACGGGTACTCGTACATCACCTCGGCCAGGTCGTAGGTCAGCTCCTTGAAGTTGACGTCGCCGAGCTTGAGGTTGAGGTAGTGGCGGAAGAGCCCCTCGACGACCGGGCGCACGCGCTCGGCGTCCACGCCGGGCTTGAGGAAGTTCAGGTTGATGAGGTCCTGCGCCAGCCCCTCGATGTCGCGGCCGACGACGTGGAAGAAGGAGTCTATCATCTTCGACTGGAGGTCGGGCGTGATGCGGCCGACCATGCCGAAGTCGAAGAAGGCCAGGTGCCCCGTGTCCATCACCAGCAGGTTGCCCGGGTGCGGGTCGGCGTGGAAGAAGCCGTCCTCCAGAAGCTGCTTGAGGTAGGCGCGCACCAGCAGGCGGTTGACCTTGACGGGCGAGATGCGCCGCGCCTTCAGCCCCTCCAGGTCCGTGACCTTCGTCCCGCGCACGAACTCCATCGTGATGACGCGCGCGGTGGTGTGCGTCCAGTGGATGCGCGGCACGCGGACGGGCCGCCACTCGCGGAAGTTGGCGCGGAAGCGGTCGGCGTTCCGGCCCTCGCGCGCGTAGTCCATCTCCTCCGAGATGGTCTCGCGGAACTCGCGGAGCATCCCCTCCCAGTCGGCGTTCTCCGTGAACGCGGGGTAGCGCGACAGCCGGCGCGTGATGCGGCCGAGCACGGCCACGTCGAAGCCGACCGTCTCGCGCAGGCGCGGGCGCTGGACTTTGACCGCGACCTCTTCGCCCGTGTGCAGGCGCGCGCGGTAGACCTGGCCGAGCGAGGCCGAGGCGACCGGCTCCGGGTCGAACTCGGCGTAGGCTTCGGCCAGGGGGCGGCCCAGTTCAGACTCGACGCGCGCGAAGGCCTCCTCGTTCGGGAAGGGCGGCACCTGGTCCTGCAGCAGCGCCAGCTCCTTGATGTAGGCCAGCGGCAGAAGGTCGGCGCGCGTGCCGAGCGCCTGGCCGATCTTGATGAAGGTGGGCCCGAGCCCTATGAGGTTCTCCTTGAGCCACACGCCCTGCCGTTCGAGCTGCCGCCGCTTCGCCTCGCTCCCCTCCGCGCCGCGGTAGACGACGCGGCGGACGAGCCGCGCGGCGCGGTCGAGCGCGCGGTGGAAGACGAGTTCGCGCGCGCGCGCCCTGAGGTGTTCGAGCCGGCCGCGGGCCTTCGCCTCCTCCAGCCGCCGCGCCCACGCGCGCGCGTTGAAGGCGGCGCGGATGTCGTAGTCGTTCAGGAAGAGGTAGAGCGACATCGTGCCGAGCACGCGCACTATCTGGCACATGCGCCAGAACCCGCGCCAGCTCTTCGCGCGGGCTTCAAAGCCTTCGGCGGAGGCGGAGGCGGCGTCGGCGCCGGCCGGCGCGGCCGACGCCGCGGACGAGCCCGCGACCGCCGCGGGCCGCTTCCCCGCCCCGGGCTCCGCCAGCGCGAGCCGCGCGCCGCCGCCGGCCCCGCCCGCCTCCGTCAACTCTCCGCGCTCGGTTGCTGCCATCGGGATGAAAACTTAATTAAAACTTGTGTCGAACCTTGAGCTTTGGACTCAAATTTAGATGACCGAGAGCGAGCGCCGAACGCCCGCGCGGGCGAAATATTTTCGGGCGCGCGCGACGTCGCGGTCTATCTGCCGCTTCAGCTCGTCGGCCGAGGCGAACCGCCGCTCGCCGCGCAGGCGGTGGAGGAAGCGCACGCGCACCACGTCGCCGTAGAGGTCGCCGCCCCAGTCCATGACGAAGGTCTCGATGGAGGGCTCGGCGTCCGTCTCGAACGTCGGGCGGACGCCGACGTTGGTCACGCTGCGCCGCCACGCGCCCCCGATGAGCGTCGCCGTGACGTAGACGCCGCCGCGCGGGATGACGCGGTTGGCGGGGCGCAGGTTGGCCGTCGGGAAGCCGATGGCGCGGCCGCGCTCGGCGCCGCGCACGACGCGCCCCTCGACGCCGTAGGGGCGGCCGAGCATCCGCCGCGCGAGGTTGACGCGCCCCTCGGCCAGCAGTTCGCGGATGCGGCTGGAGCTGATGCGCTGGCCGCGCAGGCGCACCTCCGGCGCCTCGTCGGCGAAGAAGCCCAGCTCGCGGCTGACGCGCCTGAGCAGGTGGATGTCGCCCTCGCGCCCGCGCCCGAAGGCGAAGCCGCGGCCGAGGTAGACTTCGCGCGCCTGGAGTCGCTCGTGGACGACATCCTTCAGGAACTCGTCGGCGCGCACGCCCGCGAACTCGCGCGTGAAGCGGACGACGATGGCCTGCTCGACGCCGAGCACGCCGAACGCCTCGACCTTCTGGTCGAAGGTCTGGAGGAGCGGCGGCGCGGACTCGGGGTGCAGCACGGCGCGCGGGTGCGGGTCGAAGGTGATGGCGGTCGGCGTCGCGCCCAGCGCGCGCGCGCGCTCGACGACGCGGCTGATGACGAGCTGGTGCCCGAGGTGCAGCCCGTCGAAGACGCCGAGCGTCAGCACCGTCGGCCGCGCTATCTCCGCGTTCTCGTATCCGTGGAAAAGTCTCATAAGACTGAGCGCCGGGGGCCGTGCGCCGGGGGCCGAGTGGAGGCAAGACGCCTCTCGTCACTCGGCCCCCGGCGCTCAGTCCTCAGTACTGATTTCCAACCCGTCGTAGGCCCACTCGACGCCGTCGGGCAGGAGCGCGGAGTCGCGCGCGTGCTTGATGTCGTGGGCGATGTGCGTGAGGTAGGCGCGGCGCGGGCGCAGCTCCGCGACGTATTCGAGCGCGCGCTCCAGCCAGAGGTGCGTCGGGTGCGGCTTGATGCGCAGGCAGTCGAGCACGAGCGCGTCGAGGCCCCGCAGCGCGTCGAGCGAGGCGGGCGGAATCTCGCTCAGGTCGGTCGCGTAGGCGAAGTCGTTGAAGCGGTAGGCGGTGACGGGCAGCCGGCCGTGGATGACCCGGACGGGCGTGACTTCGAGGCCGGGGCCGAGGCAGAAGGGCGCGCCGTGCTCGACCGTGTGCGCGACCACCTGCGGGAGCCCGCCGCCGAGGTACGTCGGCTCGAAGATGTACTGGAAGATGCGGCGGATGTCCACCCACGCGCGGGCGTCGGCGTAGACGCCCAGGGCGCCGTGCCGGAAGTTCAGGGGGCGGATGTCGTCGAGGCCGAAGATGTGGTCGGCGTGGCAGTGGGTGACGAGCACGGCGTCGAGGCGTTTGAGCCCCGCGCGCAAAGCCTGCTGCCGGAAGTCGGAGGAGGTGTCAATCAGGACCGTCCGCCCGCCGTCCTCGACGAGGACGGAGACGCGCAGGCGCTTGTCGCGCGGGTCGTCCGACGTGCACGTCTCGCACTCGCACCCGATGGAGGGCACGCCGGTCGAGGTGCCCGTGCCGAGCAGCGTGAATTTCATGAAAAGCTGTTAGCCGACGGCCGAAGGCTTGCGGCGCCCGCCGGCGCGTCGCCGCCGAAGCGTCCCGCCGCGGCCGCCGCCCCTCTTTAAGCCGACGGCCGGCGGCCGGGGGCTATTTCCCCCCGGTGATGTCGCCGCCGGAGAAGCCGCCGCCGCCGCGGCCGCCCTGCGGGGGGCGCGGGGCCGAGGCGAGCGAGACGTACTGCATACGGAGCTGCGAGAGGATCATGTCGAGGAACTGCTGCTCCTCGCCCGAGAGGTTGCCGCGCGTCTTGCCCCGGAGCGTGCCGAGCATGTCTATGCACTGCTTGGCGAGGTCGAGGTTGACGCCGCCCCCGCCGCCGGGGTGGTTGACCATCCCGAGCGCGTCGGCCGCGAACGAGGCGACGAACTCGATGAGCATCAGGAAGCCCTCGTCGCTCGGCGGGCCCTGCGGCTCGGCCGCCTCGTCCCGCGCGGCCGGGGCCGCCTCCTCTGGCGTGGCGACTCCGGCCGGCGGCGGCTCCGCGGCCGTCATCTCGGGCGCCGGCGCGCCGGGCTCGGCCGCGCGCGGCTCGGGCTCGCGCGCGGCGGGCGCGGGGGCCGGCGCGGGCTCTTCCTCGCGCGGGATGTCGCGCGGCGTCCCGTCGGGGTTGAAGAGCCTGCGGTCTGTAATCTTGAATGTGGGCTTCTCTTCGCTCATCGCTCTTTCGCGCGCGCCGGCGACGCCGGGCGAGGCGGGCGCGCAAGGTTTGGATTTGTGCAGTTTGCTGAAAAACGGATGGTAGCACCTGCGCGTGCGACGCCGCAAGAAAGCGGGTCAGGCGCCGCGCGCGCGCGCCGCCAGCGCGGCGAGGCGGCCGGGGTCGCACTCGGCGGCGTCGAGCGCGTCGCGCACCTCGGCGGCGGAGAGGCCGGCGGCGCGCAGCGCGCGCAGCGAGAGCGACTCGTGGCGCTTGGCGAGGCGCTCGCCGCGCTCGTCCGTGACTAGGTCGCAGTGGAAGTAGGCGGGCGTCGCGTGACCGAGCGCGCGCTGTAGAAGAATCTGCCGCGCCGTGGACTTGAGCAGGTCGGCGCCGCGCACGACTTCGGTAATCCCCATCAGCGCGTCGTCGGTCACGACGGCGAGTTGGTAGGCGGGCACGTCGTCCCTGCGCCAGACGACGAAGTCGCCGAAGTCGCGCCCGGCGACGAAGCTTCGCCGCCCCTGCTTCAAGTCTTGAAAGACTACCTCTTCGCCGTCGGGCACGCGGAAGCGCCAGTTGAGGCCGGCGGGGCTCGCGGCGGCCCGCGGCGGCTCGCCCGCGCGCGGGCGGCAGGCGCCGGTGTAGTGCGGCTCGTCGTCGCGCGTCCGGGGTTGACGGCCGACGCCGGCGGCCGACGCCCCCCCCGCGGCCGCCTCGTGCGGGGCCGAGGCGGCGCGCGCGATGTCGCTGCGCGAGCAGACGCAGGGGTAGACGACGCCGCCCGCGACCAGCCGCGACCACGCTTCGAGGTAGAAGGCGCGCCGCGCGCTCTGCGTGTAAGGGGCGTGCGGGCCGCCCACGTCCGGCCCCTCGTCCCAGTCGAGCCCGAGCCACCGCAGGTCTTCGAGCATCGCGGCGGCGAACTCCGCGCGCGAGCGCGCCGGGTCCAGGTCTTCGTCGCGCAGGACGAGCGCGCCGCCCGCCGCGCGCGCCCGCTCGTAGGCCGCCCGGAAAGTCCGCGCGTGCCCGAGGTGGAGGTGGCCCGTCGGCGAAGGCGCGAGCCGGCCGCGGTAAGGGGGATGAAGGCGCCCGTCCATGATTTCTGTATAATCCGCTGACCACTTTCAAAGCTCAAGGGACGACAAAAGCTCAGGGGACGACAGATGCCTGCAAACTTCCAAGACCTCGTCGCGCTGATGCGGCGGCTGCGCTCGCCCGAGGGCTGCCCCTGGGACCGCGAGCAGACCTACTCGACGCTGGCGCCGATGCTGCTCGAAGAGGCTTACGAGGCGTTCGATGCCGTCGAGGAGGCGCGCGAGGGGCGGCCCGCCGCGCTCTGCGAGGAGTTGGGCGACCTGCTCTTCCAAATCGTCTTCTACGCGCAGGTGGCCGCCGAGCGCGGCGAGTTCACCATCGAAGACGTGACCGGCGCCATCCACGCCAAGATGGTGCGCCGCCACCCGCACGTCTTCGGCGACGTCGTGGTGCGCGACAACGAGGAGCTTCTGCGCAACTGGGAGGCGCTCAAGGCCGAGGAGAAGCGCGCCGCGGGCGGGGCGAAGGGGGAGGACGCGGGCGCGTCGCTGCTCGACGGCGTCTCGGCGAAGGCGCCGGCGCTGATGGAGGCGCACCAACTGGCGACGAAGGCCGCGCGCGTCGGCTTCGACTGGCGCGACGTGGACGAAATCTTCGCCAAGCTCCACGAGGAGGTCGAAGAGCTGCGCGCCGCCATCGGCGAGCGGCGCGCGGCCGCCGCCGGCGACGACGAGGCCGCGCACCGGCGCGTGCGCGAGGAGGTCGGCGACCTCCTCTTCGCCGTCGCCAACATCGCCCGCCACCTCGACTCGGACCCCGAGTCCGCCCTCAAGCTCACCAACCGCAAGTTCCGCCGCCGCTTCCGCCACATCGAGCGCGGCCTCGAAGAGCGCGGCCGCGAACTCGGGAAGGCTTCAATCGAGGAGATGGAAGAACTCTGGCAGGAGGCGAAAGGGCAGGACGGGTAGAGGCGCCTACCGCCGCGCGACGGCCACGACGCGAAAGCCGACGTGGTTGCCGCGGGTCTGCGGCGGAAGGCTGTCGCGGTTGGCGGAGCGGAGGTGTGTGGATTCGTAGTCCCAGGAGCCGCCGCGCATCACGCGGCGCCCCGACGCGCCGTCGCCCAGCCACGCGGAGCCGTCCGACGGCGCGCCGACGTAACTGTCGTGGTAGTAGTCCTCGCACCACTCCCACACGTTGCCGTGCAGGTCGTAGAGTCCGAAGGCGTTCGGCGACTTCCGCCCGACCGGGTGCGCCTGACGCCCGGAATTGTCCTCCCACCACCCCAACGCGTCGAGCGGCAGTCGCTCCGACGCGTAGGGGCCCGCGCTCCCCGCGCGGCAGGCGTACTCCCACTCGGCTTCGCTCGGCAGGCGGTAGGCGAACCCGTCGTCCTGCGCGTTGAGCCTCCGTATGAACTCCTGCGCCTCGTCCCAGCTCACGTAGTACACGGGGTGGTCGTCGCCCTCGCCGGCCGTCTCCCACGCCGGGTTCGCCTTGTCGCGCTGCTGGCGAATCGTCGTCCCCATCAGCGACTCCCACTGCGCCTGCGTCACCTCGTACTTCCCCACGTAGAAGCCTTCGCGGAAGGTCACGTCGCGGAGGGGCTTCTCGTCCGCGCCGCCGCCCCAGGAGCCCATCATGAAGCTCCCGCGCGGGACGTAGACCAGCTCTATGCCGGAGCGGGTCTTCACGACCGAGCGCGCTTTCGGCGACGCCGGCGGCCGGCCGGCCGCCCCCGAAGGCGCGGCGCCCGCCGCGGGCCGGGACGGGGCGGGCGCCGTCAGCGCGGCGACTTTGCGCTGCGCGATGCCCGCGAACTGGCCGGCCGGGTACTTCCTGACGTACTCGCGAAAGTCCTCCGGGTCGGCGCTGTTTTTGATGGCGTCCCAGAACGCAAGCTCCAGGGCGGCGGGGTCAGGGCGCGCGGGCGCGGGGGTCGGGGCGGGGGCGGCCGCGGCGGCCGGCGGGGGCTGGGGCGGCTGCGCGGCCCTGGGGAGGGCGAAGACGAAGTCGCCTTTGTCGAGGTTCGGGTTGCGGAGCTTGCCGTACTGCGGGTGCTGCGCGTTGCGCGAGTAGTTGATGACCTTGTCCTGTAGGTGCTCGCCGAGTTCGGCGCCGGTGATGTAGCCGTCGCCGTTGAGGTCGGCCTCGCCGCCGAGGGCTTCGACGAACTGGCGGCGGAAGATGCTCTGGTCGGGCACCTGCTCGTCGGCGCTGCCCGAGGTGATGAACTGGCGGACGGGGCGGGCGGTCTTGTAGCTGATGGCGTCGGGCACGGCGCGGGAGAGCGCGAAGAGCGCGCCCGAGAAGCAGCTGTCGAATACGAAGAGCGCGTGCTTCGACTGGACGCGGCGCGCGTAAAGCTCCATCTGCTGCATGTCCATGGCCCTCGACATGAAGCCGGCCGGGTCGCGCGCCGGGAGCGGCGCGTCGGCCGGGACGATGTAGCCCATCTCCTCGCCGTACGACTGGCGGATGGTGTGGCCGTGCCCCGCGAAGTAGAAGAGCAGGCGGTTCTCGACGCCGAGGCCGTAAGCCTCGATGAACTCCTTGAAGGACTTTTCGAGTTGGGCGGAGTCCGGGTTCTCGACCTTCGTCACGAGGAAGCCGTGGCGTTCGAGAGCGCGCGCGACCTCCTCGACATCCCGCCTCACGCCGGGCAGCTTCGGCCAGCCGCGCGTGTACTCGCTGACGCCGATGACGAGCGCGTAGCTCCGCTCGTAGAGCCTGACCTCCCTGCCGTCCTCGCCCCTGATGCTGACGACGGCCAGGCCGCGCCCCGCGCCCTGACGCGGCGGGGACGTGCGCGCCGGCGGCGGCGCGAGCGCGCAGGCCGCGGCCGCGGCGAGGAGGGTGAGCGTGATGAGTGGGGCGCGCGTCTTCATCCGAGTCTTCGGCGGCGGAAAGGGTTCGCGGGCGCGCGGTCTTCGGCCGCGGCGCGCGGGCGTCGCAAAGTTAAATCGGCGCGCGCGGCCGAGTCAATCGGGCGGGCGGCCGGCGCCGGCCGGGGCGGCGGGTGACAAGAAAAATCCAAGCTGCTATCTTTTCCCGCGCGGTTCTGGCTCCCGACGGCCCGCCGCGGCCTGCGACCCGTCACACGTCACGATTTCACACGCCGACGCTTCCGGAGGTTCAAGCGCCATGGGGATGATTCAGTTCGTCAACAACTACGACGACCTTTCGACCGACAAGGGCTACCAGTTCAAGTTCTACTGCGACAAGTGCGGCAACGGCTACATGTCGCGCTACCAGCCTTCGCTGACGGGGACGGGCGGGTCGCTGCTGCGCGCGGCGGGCGACCTCTTCGGCGGCTGGCTGAGTTCGGCCGGCAACTCGGCCTACGAGATACAGCGCGCCGTCGGCGGCAAGGCGCACGACGAGGCGCTCCAGAAGGCGGTCGCGGAGGGGCGCACGCACTTCCACCAGTGCTCGCGCTGCGGCCGCTGGGTCTGCCCGGAGGTCTGCTGGAACGCCTCGGCCGGCCAGTGCGAGGAGTGCGCGCCCGACTACCATGAGGAGTTGGCCTCGTCGCACGCGCAGGCCAAGGCCGAGGCCGCGCGCGAGCAGTTGCACGAGAAGGCGCGCGCCACCGACTACGTCTCGGGCATAGACATGAGCGCGGGCTCCGCCGTGCGCGCGCCGGCGCCGGCGCAGCAGCAGAAGGCCGCCGCGGCGGCCGGCGCCGCGGCGAACTGCTCGGCGTGCGGCGTCGAGGTCGGCAAGGCCAAGTTCTGCCCCGAGTGCGGCGCGCCGACCGCCCCGCCCAAACTCACCTGCACCGGCTGCGGCCACCAGCCCGAAGGCTCGCCAAGGTTCTGCCCCGAGTGCGGCGCGAAGATGTCCGTGACGAGTTAGCCCGCCCGTAAACTTTAGCCCGGCAGTAAATCAAGAAAGAGGCGCGCGCGGGGGGCGGCCCCCGCGCGCGCCGCGT
>DASVUF010000019.1:0-5178 GCA_036387195.1 Pyrinomonadaceae bacterium
GGTCATCCCCACCCGGACGCTCGCGCGCCTCCAGAACGGCGACGGCGACGGCCACCGCAAGACCGTCACGCAGACCGAGCAGATCATCACCTCGGGCGCCGAGAAGAAACAGAATGAGGCGTGAGAGGCGGGTCGCAAGCCGCGGCGAGAAGGAGGGCCGGCTCTCACTCGTCGCGGCTTACGGCCCGCCTCTCACGGGAAAAAAATGGACGGACAGACACGCATTCCCATCCTGAAAGTCGGGCGCGTCCTGATCGTGCCGATTCAGGTGGACATGGACGACCAGACGGTCATCCACCTCCAGGAGCGGATACTCTCGGAGCTGGAGCGGACGGGCGCGCGCGGCGTGCTCATAGACATCTCGCTGCTGGAGATGGTGGACTCCTTCATCGGGCGCGTGCTCTCGGACATCGCGGCGATGGCGCGCATCATGGACGCCCGGACGGTGGTCGTCGGCATGCAGCCGGCGGTCGCCATCACGCTCGTCGAGCTGGGGCTGGAGCTGCGCGGCGTGGACACCGTGCTCAACGTGGACGAGGGCATCCGCCTGCTGCGCAGCGAGTTCGGCATCGACGACGAGGACGAGGACGGCGTCATCGGCGGGGGGGCGGTATCCTTTGCAGAGCCGGTCAATCGCCCTTGAGGGCGAGCACGACATCGCGGTCGCGCGCGGCGAGGTGCGCGCCCTCGCCGCCTGGATAGGCTTCCGCCTGATAGACCAGACGCGGCTCGCCACGGTCACCTCGGAGCTGGCGCGCAACGTCATCAAGTACGCCAAGCGCGGCCGCATGATCGCGCAGCCGCTCGACGCCGCGCAGGGGCGCGCCGGGCTGCGGCTCATCTTCGAGGACACCGGCCCCGGCATCCCGGACGTCGGCGCCGCCATGCGCGACGGCTTCTCCACGGGGCGGGGGCTGGGCAAGGGGCTCCCCGGCTCGAAGCGCCTCGTGGACGTCTTCGAGATCGAGTCCGAGGTCGGCCGCGGCACCCGCGTGACGGTGGTGCGCTGGCTTTAAGTGGAGATGCTAGGCGGCGGATGTCAGACGTTAGTGAGAGAATCTTCACTAACGCCTGACATCTAACGTCTAGCATCTGCTTTTATGAGAGTCTTCCACACGCAGGAGATCAAGGAGGAGGCGCAGGTGGGCGCGGCGCGGCGCGCCGTGAACCGCTTCGCGTCGCGCCTCGGCTTCTCCGGCGACCGGCTGGCCGAGATTGACATCGTCGTGCAGGAGATGGGCACCAACGCGGTGCGCTACGCGACGGGCGGCGGCTGCCTCCACTGGGGCGAGACGCTGGGGGCGGCGCCGGGCGTCGAGCTGGTCTACTTCGACAAGGGGCCGGGCATCTCCGACCTCGAGCGGGCGCTGCGCGACGGCGTCTCCTCGGGCGGGAGCCTGGGGACGGGCTTCGGCGCGATGCGGCGCTTCCTCGACGAGTTCGACGTCTACTCGGCTGTCAAGGGCACGACGCGCCGCCTGACCACCGCGCGGCGCACCACCTTCGGCACGGCGCTGCTCGGGCGCAAGTGGCTGAACCCGGGCGACGAGCGGGGCGCGCGCGAGCGCCGCGAGGCGCGCCGGCTCGGCGTCTGGAGCCGGCCCCGCCCCGGCGAGGACACCAACGGCGACGCGTACTTCGTCGGCCGCCACGAGGGCGAGACGCTGCTCGCGGTCGTGGACGGGCTCGGGCACGGGCGCGGCGCGCGCGAGGCGTCGGCGGCGGCCGTCGAGGTCCTGGAGCGCTGGCGCGGCGAGTCGCTCGGCGAGCTGGTGCAGGCCGTCCACGACGCGCTGCGCGTCACGCGCGGCGCCGTGATGGGGGCGGTCGTCCTCGACCACGCGCGCGAGACTTTCCAGTACGCGGGCGTCGGCAACGTCGAGGTGCGCGTGCTCGGCGCGGTCGAGCCGGCGCGCCCCATCCCGGCCAACGGCACGCTCGGCGCGCGGCTGCCGCCCGTGCGCGTCTGGCCGCACCGCTGGACGGAGGGCTCGACGCTCGTCATCGCCTCCGACGGCATCAGCGCCACGTGGGACCCCTCCTCCTACCCCGGCATCATCGCGCGCAGCCCGCAACTGCTCGCCGGCGTCCTGCTGCGCGACTTCGGCCGCAACTCCGACGACGCCACCGTCCTCGTCTACAGATGAGGGCGGCGCGCGTCGCGCGTGGGCGGCGGCGGCCGCGCCTTCGCCCCTCCCCCTTTCGGCCGGCGAAAACGCGCGCCGCGCGCCCGCCCTTTGAACTTTGAAGCCCCGAACCTTAAACTCTGAACTCTTATGCAGGGCATCACCTCAACCCGACTCGGCGACATCTACGTCCGGCGCGAGGCCGACATCGTCAAGGTGCGCGAGCGCGTCCGCCGCCTCGCGCGCGAGATGGGCTTCGACGCCACGACGCAGATCAAAATCACCACCGCCATCTCGGAACTCACGCGCAACATCTACGAGTACGCGCGCTCGGGCGCCATCACGCTCTCGCTCGCGACGCGCGGCGCGGCCTCGGCCGGCCTCCAGATCACCGCGCGCGACGACGGCCCCGGCATAGACGAGGCCAAGCTGCGCTCAATCACCCGCGGGACCTACCGCTCGCCGTCGGGGCTCGGCGTCGGCCTCATCGGCACGCGCCGGCTGATGGACGAGTTCGACATCCAGTCGAAGGAGGGTGAGGGCACGCGCGTCTCGGTCGTCAAGTGGCTCCCGCCCGCCGAGGCCGACGAGGTCAGGGGGCGCGCCGACTTCCTGCGCGGCTTCGTCAACACCGAGGAGGACGACTCGGCGCTCGAAGAGCTGTCGCGGCAGAACCGCGACCTCGTGCAGGTCCTGAGCGAGCTGGAGGAGAAGCGCGAGCAGTTGGAGCGGCTCAACACGCGGCTCGAAGAGTCGAACCGCGAGCTGAACCAGGCCAACGCGCAGCTGCGCGAGCTGTCGGCGATGAAGGAGGAGTTCCTGGCGCTGACCACGCACGACCTGCGCTCGCCCCTGACGGTCATCAGCGGCGTCATCAACTTCTTCACCTCGGGGCGCCTCGGCGACCTCACCTCCGAGCAGCGCAACATGGTCTCGATGATGGAGCGCAACACGCAGAACCTCATCGAGCTGGTCAACGACCTGCTGGACGCCTCGAAGCTCGAATCGGGCACGATGCGCCTCGACCTGGCGACCATCGAGCTGCGCGGGCTCATAGACGAGCTGCGCGAGCAGATGCAGCCGCTCGCCGCCGAGAAGGAGATCGCGCTCACGGTCGAGGCGCCGGGCGAGCTGCCGCCGCTACGCGCCGACCGCGCCAAGCTGCGCCGCGTGCTCGTCAACCTCATCTCGAACGCCCTGAAGTTCACGCCGCGCGGCGGGCGCGTCTCGGTGAGCGCCGCGCCCGAGGGCGAGGCGGTGCGCGTCTCGGTCGCCGACACGGGCGTCGGCATCCCGCCCGACGACGTGCGCGACATCTTCGACAAGTACGCGCAGGCCCGCTCGCGCGCCACGCGCAGCGAGAAGGGCACGGGGCTCGGCCTCTACATCACGCGCCAGCTCGTCGAGCTGCACGGCGGCCACATCGAAGTCCGGTCCGAGGTCGGCAAGGGGTCAACGTTCTCCTTCACCATCCCGACGGCGGGAAGCGACGAGTGACGCGCAAGCCCCGCGGCCGGGGCGCCGGCCCGGCCGGAGGCTGACCGCTTCTCTCATCACACGTCACACGTCACACGTCACTCGTCACTCGTCACATATGCACTATCACCTTATCGGAATCTGCGGGACGGCGATGGGGTCGCTCGCCGGGATGCTCCAGGCGCGCGGGCACAGGGTCACGGGGTCGGACGAGAACGTCTACCCGCCGATGTCCACGATGCTCGAAGGCCTGGGCATCAACGTCATGCAGGGCTACGCCCCCGGCCACCTCGACCCCGCGCCCGACTGCGTCGTCGTCGGCAACGCCATGTCGCGCGGCAACCCCGAGGTCGAGGAGACGCTCAACCGCCGGCTCGTCTACCGCTCGCAGGCCGAGGTCGTCAAGGAGGAGTTCATCCGCGGCCGCCGCTCGCTCGTCGTCGCCGGCACGCACGGCAAGACGACGACCTCCAGCATCGCGACGTGGGTCATGGAGCGCGGCGGCCTCGACCCCTCGTTCCTCGTCGGCGGCGTCGTCCAGAACTTCGGCGCGAGCTTCCGCGTCACCGCCGGCGACTACTTCATCATCGAGGGCGACGAGTACGACACGGCCTACTTCGACAAGGGGCCGAAGTTCATGCACTACCTGCCCGAGCTGTGCGTAGTCGGCAACATCGAGTTCGACCACGCCGACATCTACAAAGACCTCGACGCCGTCAAGCTCGCCTTCCGCCGCCTGATGAACCTCGTGCCCTCCCGCGGCCGGCTCATCGCCGGCTGGGACAGCCCGGCCGTCCGCGAGGTCGTCGCCGGGTTCGGCGACCGCCTGCACACGCGGCTCGAAACCTTCGGCACGTCCGAGGACGCGCGCTGGCGCGCCGTGGACGTGGACTACTCGGCGGGCGCGCTCACGCGCTTCCGCGTCCTGCGCGACGGCTCGCCGTGGGGCGAGTTCGAGACGCCGCTCATCGGCGACTTCAACGTCCTCAACTGCCTCTCGGTCGTCATCGCCGCCGACGCGTGGGGCGTTTCCCGCGAAAGAATCAAGGACGCGCTCTCGACCTTCCAGAGCGTCAAGCGGCGGATGCAGGTGCGCGGCGAGGAGCGCGGCGTCACCGTCATAGACGACTTCGCGCACCACCCGACGGCCGTCCGCGAGACGTTGCGCGCGCTCGGCGAGAAGTACTCGGGGCGCCGCCTCGTCGCCGTCTTCGAGCCGCGCTCGGCCACCTCGCGCCTCGCGGTCTTCCAGCAGGACTACGCCTCGGCCTTCGACCGCGCGGACTACGTCGTCCTCTCCTCGGTCTTCGCGCGCGACAAGGGCAGCGTCTACGGCCGCCTCCTCGACACGGACGAGCTGACGGCCGAGATAGCCGCGCGCCGCGACCGCCCCGCCCTCTGCCTCGACGGGGCCGACCAGATAGTCGAACACCTCGCCCCGCTGCTGCGCGAAGGCGACGTCGTCGCCGTCATGTCCAACGGCGGCTTCGGCGGCATCCACGAAAAACTCCTCGAAGCCATCAAAAATCAGTAGCCGGTCAAGGCGTTGCGTAGAGCGTAGGCGGGCGGCGCGGGC
>DASVUF010000020.1:0-4933 GCA_036387195.1 Pyrinomonadaceae bacterium
CCGCCGCGCTGTCGCCCCCCTTCTCTTTTTAACAGCGGCCGGCGCCCTGCGCCCGCCCGCCCGGCTCAGGTTGTTTGCAGCTCGCTGGTGCAGTTGGGGCAGCGCGTGGCTTTGACGGGGATGGCCGAGACGCAGAAGGGGCAGTTTTTGGTCGTCGGCTCCGCGGATTTGGCTGGCTCGTCGCTCCAGAGGCGGTTGACGCGCCTGACGATGAGGAAGATGACGAGGGCGACGATGACGAAGCTGATGACGTCGTTGATGAACTGGCCGTAGGCGATGACGGGGACGCCGGCCGTCTTGGCCTCGGCGAGCGAGGCGGGGCGCGGCTTCGAGCCGTCGAGCGCCCAGAAGAGGCTGGCGAAGTCTACGCGGCCGGTGAGGAGGCCGATGGGCGGCATCAGCACGCCCTCGACGAGCGAGGTCACGATTTTGGAGAAGGCCGCGCCGATGATGACGCCGACCGCGAGGTCCACGACGTTGCCGCGCGCGATGAAGTCGCGGAACTCTTTGACGAAGCCTGAGTCTTTTGCCATGCGTTGGACTCCTGCGCGGCTGCGGGTCGGGTCGAGCGCGCTTTAATTATTTCAGAACGGCCGGGGCGCGAAGCCCGCGCCGGCCCTCACGGGAAGCGGCGCGCGATGGCGTCGAGCTGGCCGAGCGCCTTCGCCTTCCTGGCGGCGGGCACGCGCGCGAGCTGCGCGCGCAGTTCGGCGACGCTCTTGCGGAAGCTCGCGCGGTCTTCGCGCGGGACTTCAAAGACCGGGTTTTGGCCGCGCATGTCTTCGACGACGAACCCGAGCGACTCCGAGAGGTTGGCGAGCGCCGCGTCGGCGTGCGCGCCGCTCGGGTAGAGCGCGAGGTAGCGGCCGGCCGTCTCGGCCTCCCTGTAGAGCATGCAGGGCAGGTAGCCCTCGCACTCGCCGGGCAGGGGCGTCTGGGCGGCCTCCCACGCGGCGCGCTCGGCGACGGGCAGGCCGCGATACTTCTTCTCCAGATTCCACAGGCGCTCGGCGCGCACGAACCACTGGCCGGCCGGCTCGCTGTAGACGATTTCGGGCCCGTACTCGCTTACAAGAGGCTTGTAGGGCGGCTTCTCCAGCTCTTCGAGCGGGATGTTGGCGAGCGTGCGCCCGAGCGCGACGAGGCGCGTCAGCTCCAGCTCGGCCAGCGCCTCGCGCCCTTTGACCTCCTTCGTGGCGCGGTCAAGGAAGCGCACCAGTTCGGAGAGTTCGGGGAAGGTGGCGGCGGCGTTCTCGACGCGCCGGGCGGCGAGCTGGACGTAGGTGGCGTCGCGTTGCGCGGGGTCGAACGGCGCGACGAGCGAGCCGAAGACCCAGCCGCGCGCCCCGCCCGGGGCGGAGACGAGGTGCCAGTGTCCCTGCGAAGAGCCGACGGCGGACGCCTCGGCCGTGCGCTCCAGCTCTTCGACGACGAGGCCGAGTTGGAGGCGGCCGACTTCGGCCGCGCCCGTGTCGGGGCGCTCGCGCAGGCGCGCGCCCGTGGCGGTCGTGATGAGCGAGCGCCCCGCGGCCTGTCCCGCCTGCGGCTCAGCGGCGGCGTGCGCGGCGGCGAGGAGGAGCAGGGCGGCGGCCGTCAGGACGCGCCGCCGGAGTCGTCGCGCGGAAGCGTCGCGCCCGTCGGGGCAGTTGCTAAGGGGCAAGTGGTTCGTCCTTCCTTGTGGCGGTGTGCGCGCCGCGCCCGCGTGACGCGACAAGAGCGACACACTTTTAGCGTATAGACGCCGCCGTCCGCAAACATAAGAAGTGGCTGGTAGACGATTGAGGCGGAAATGAAATTGCCGTATAACTGCGTCACAGCTATACGGCAATCGAAAAATTTGTGGAGCCACCTTGCGGACTTGAACCGCAGACCTGCCGATTACGAATCGGCTGCTCTACCAACTGAGCTAAGGTGGCCCGCTTGGCTTGAAGAATATACGGAGACGCCGCGGGGGATGTCAAGCGCGGGCTCCGGCCTGGAACATCGAGGAGGAGAGATGCCGAAGGACCCAGCCGAAGTACAGGACCAATACAAGATCGAGGGCGGTTTTCTGAACGAGTACGAGCACAACCAGAGCAAGGGCGAGATGGAGGAGCAGGAGCGCCAGACGCCCGACGACGCGCAGGCCGAGGGGTTGCGCGGGGCGGCCGAGCCGGGGCTGCCGCAGAACGTGGCCGAGCGCATCCGGCAGGTCGAGGAGCGCGCGCACGAGATAGTCGAGCGGCGCAGGGCCAAGCAGCAGCGCGGCGGCGGCGCGCAGGCCGCGTCGAAGAAGGGCGGCGCGGCCTCGTCTAAGGGCGGCGCGCAGGGCTCGGCGAAGAAGTCCGCGAAGGGCTCGGCCGCGGGCGGCGGCGGCTCGAAGTCTGCGGCCGGCGCAAAGGGCGCGGCGAAGGGCGGCGCGACGAAAGGCGCGGCCAAGGGCGCGTCGAAGAAGGGCGCCGCGGGCTCGTCGAAGAAAGGCGGCTCTGGCGCTTCTAAGCAGGGCGGAGCCAAGGGCGCTTCTAAGCAGGGCGGCGTCGGGGGCGGCGCGGCGAAGAAGGGCGCAGCCGGTAAAGGCGGAGCCGGCGCGGCTAAGAAGGGTGGAGCCGTTAAAGGCGGCGCCGGGAAGGGCTCTGCCAGGGGCGCAGCCGGGAAGGGCGGCGCGAAGGGCGGCGCGAAGGGCGCGGCCAAGAAGGGCTCTGCGAAGAAGGGCGGCGCGCGCAGGTAGGCCGGGCTTGAGGCGCGCGGCCGCGGCGATTGCGGCGCGGCCGCGCGTCGGCGACACGGCCGGCGCGGGCAGATTGACGAAGGACTAAAAGGAGCAAAGGCATGGAAGACCATACGTCACCGCTTCCCGACGACAACCGGGAGGTAAGCGGGACCGGCGACGAGGGCGGCGGCGACTCGTCCGACGAGGCCGAGGAGTTGCGCGCCGAGGACGAGTCCGCGAAGGCGATGGAGGCGGAGGTTCCCCACTCGGAGGGTTACGACGACCCGGGGCAGGAGCCGCCCGCCGGTTCGTGACGGGGCCGCCCGCCGAGGATGGGCGGGCGGGCCGTTTGAAACAGACCGCGGCCGGTGGCCGTAAACAGGCCGGAAGGATGACGAAGGCAGCGCCCGGCGTCGTCCTTCCGGATTTTTAACGCCCGTGGCAAGTCTCCCGATTAACAGTCTCACCCCTCTCCCGCGTCTTACGAACATGACGAAAAATACGCCCCCGTCCGTCCACACGGCGCCCGGCAGGTCGGTCTTGAAGCGGGCGCGGACGCAAGTCTTCGCGCTCCTTCTCCTGCTCGTCTGCGCTCACACGCCCGCGCGCGCGCAGGCGCCGAAGCTGCCCGCGCCCGACAAGATCGTCTCCGAGTACGTCAAGGCCGTCGGCGGGAAGAAGCGCCTGGCGGCGCTGCGCGACGCGACCTACGAGTGGGCCGTGCGCCGCGGCGGCGACGACGCGGGCACGGCGCGCACGCGCCTGAAGGCGGCGGGCGCGCTGCGCACTGACTTCCTGCTCGGCGAGGGCGAGTGGGACGCGGCGGCCAACGCGCGCACCGCCTGGATGCGCACGCGCGACGGCCACCTGCGCACGCTCACCGACCGCGAGGCGCTGGCCGCGCGGCTCCAGGCGCAGTTGGAGCCGGCGTGGTTCGCCGACTACAAGAAGCAGAAGGTGCTGGCGCGCACCGTCGGGCGCGAGGAGTTGGCGGGCGGGCCCGCCTACGCGGTCGAGTTCGCCACGCGCGCGGGCGCGCGCCTGCGCTACTGGTTCGGCGCGACGAGCCGCCTGCTCCTACAGTCGGAGGACGAGGCGCGCGGCCTGCGCGTGCGTTACGGCGACTGGCGCGCGCGCGCGGGCAGCCCGCTGCTGCTCGAACCGCACCGCATGGAGGTCGAGCGCGCGGGCGAGCCGGCGCTCGTGCTGACGCTCACCTCCGCGAGTTACAACACGGGGCTGGCCGAGTCCCTCTTCGAGCCGCCCGCCGACTCCTCGCTCGACATCCCGGCGCTGCTGCGCGACCTCTCGAAGAATCAGGACGAGAGCGACCGTCGCATCAACGACTACACCTTCACGCGCAAGGTCACGGAGCGCGAGCTTGACGACAAGGGGCGTCTGAAGAAGGAGAAGACTTCGGTCTACGAGGTCTACCCCGTGGCGGACTACGGCTGGGTGATGAAGCTCGTCGCCGAGAACGGCGCGCCGCTCACGCCCGAGCGCGCCGAAAAGGAGACGAAGCGCGTCGTCGAGGAGCTGGAGAAGGCCGAGCGCGAGGCGCCCAAGCTCAAGGCGAAGCGCGAGCGCGAGCGCGCCGAGCGCAGGGCGAAGCAGAAGGCGAAGGCGGGCGAGGGCGGCGAGGAGGAGGACGAGGAGATGGACATCGGCGTCGCAACCTTCCTGCGCGCGTGCGAGTTCGTCAGCCCGCGCCGCGAACGCTTCCGCGAGCGCGACGTCATCGTCTTCGACTTCCGGCCGCGCGCCGGCTTCAAGCCTTCGAGCCGCGCCGAGTCGCTCGTCTCGAAGCTGAGCGGCGTCATCTGGGTGGACCCGGTCGAGCGCCACGTGATGCGGCTCGAAGGGCGGCTGGTGGGCGCCTTCAAGATGGGCGGCGGCCTTCTGGCGTCGGTCAGGGAGGGCTCGGCCTTCATCTTCGAGCAGACGCGGCTGGAGGACGGCGTCTGGCTGCCGCGCTACTCACAGGTCAACGCCTCGGCGCGCGTGATGCTTTTCGCCGGCCTGACCATCAACGAGGTGAACGAGTTCTCCGACTACAAGCGCTTCAGCGCCAAGACCGGCGACGACAAGCTCGACGCGCCGAAGCAGAAGCCGGAAGAGAAGTGACGGCGACCCCGTTGACAATTGACGAGCCACGGGCGTCACTGGAAGGCGGTTAAAGGCAATTAGCGGCCTTCGTCGCCCCTTCGCGGCGACGAAGGCGTCGGTCGCGGCGGACGCACGCCT
>DASVUF010000021.1:0-5236 GCA_036387195.1 Pyrinomonadaceae bacterium
CGTCGAGGTACGTGCGGATCGGGCGGGTGCCGCTGACGCTCAACGGGAAGGTGAACCACGAGGCGCTGCCGGACCCGTGGGCGGGCGAGGCGGGCGAAGGGGGCGAGGGGGGCGCGGCGCGGGAGGCGACGGAGACGGAGCGAGCGCTGGCCGGGGTGTGGGCGGAGGTGCTGGGTGTGGGGGAGGTGGGACGGGGGGACAACTTCTTCGTGCTGGGCGGGCACAGCCTGCTGGCGACGCTGGTGGTGATGAGGGTGGAGGAGCTGTTCGGGGTGGGGCTGGCGCTGCGGGCGGTGTTCGAGGCGCCGACGGTGTCCCGGCTCGCCGCTCTCATCGACGCCGCCAGGAAGGAGGCCGAGCAGCAGGAGACTCACGCCGGGCGCATCCCTCGGGTGAGCCGCGAGCAACCGCCGCCGCTCTCGTTCGCGCAGCAGCGCCTCTGGTTCCTCAACCGCCTGGCGCCGGACGAAGCCTCTTACAACGCCCCCATCGCTTACAGCCTCAGCGGCCCGCTCGACGTGGCCGCTCTGGAAGAGAGCCTCAACCGCATCGTCGCGCGGCACGAGGTGCTGCGCACCACCATCTCTCTGGTCGGCGGCGAGCCCGTGCAGGTCGTCTCCCCCCACGCGCGGCTCACGCTGCAAGTCGGGGACCTGAGCGACGCGCCGCCGGCCGAGCGGCCGGCCCGCGCGCGCGCCGAGGTCGAGGAGGAAGGGCGGCGCCCCTTCGACCTCGGCGCGGGGCCGGTCATCCGCGCGCGGCTGCTGCGGCTCGGGCCGGAGGAGCATGTGCTGGTGGTGACGATGCACCACATCGTCTCCGACGGCTGGTCGGTCGGCGTCTTCGAGCGCGAACTCGCCGCCTTCTACGAGGCTTTCAGTCGCGGCCAGGCCCCGCCGCTCGCCGAACTCCCTATTCAATACGCGGACTACGCGGCGTGGCAGCGCGGTTGGCTGCGCGGCGAGGAGCTGGAGCGGCAGCTCTCATACTGGCGCGAGCAGTTGGCGGGGGCGCCGACGGTGCTGGAGCTGCCGGCCGACCGCCCGCGCCCGAAGGTCCAGACCTCGCGCGGCGCGTTCGAGAGGTTCGAAATAAGCGCGGACGTCGTCTCGAAGCTCGGGAATTTGAGTCAGCAGGAGAACGCGACGCTCTTCATGACGCTGCTGGCCGCCTTCGGCGTGCTGCTCTCGCGCCACGCGGGGCAGAAGGACTTCCTCGTCGGCACGCCCATCGCCAACCGCGGCCAGAAGGAGCTCGAAGGGCTCATCGGCTTCTTCGCCAACACGCTCGTGCTGCGCAACCGCGTCGAGGACGACGCGAGCTTCCGCGCGCTGGTCCGTCAGGCGAGGGAAGTGTGCCTCGGCGCTTACGCGCATCAGGACTTACCCTTCGAAAAGCTGGTCGAAGAGTTGCAGCCCGAGCGCGACCTCAGCCGCCCGCCGCTCTTCCAGGTGGCGTTCGCCCTGCAGAACTCGCCGGGCGAGCAGCCGCGCATGCCGGGCCTCTCGCTCAAGCCGTTCAGGGCCGAAACGCACACCGCCAAGTTCGAGCTGTTGCTCAACCTGTTCAGGAAAGGTGAAGGGGTCGCCGGCGGCTTCGAGTACAACGCCGACCTCTTCGACGCCGAGACCATCCAACGTCTCGTCAAACACTTCCAGACCCTCCTCCGGAACCTCGCCGACGAGCCCGACCGCGAAGTGGCCGACGTGTCAATGCTGACGCCGGCGGAGGAGCGCTACTTCGTCTATGAGTGGAACGAGACGGCGGCGGCCTACCCGCTCGAACGCTGCGTCCACGACCTCATCGCCGAGCAGGCCGCGCGCACGCCCGAGGCCGTCGCCGTCTCGCACTCTTCCGGCAGCCTCACCTACGCGGAACTCGACGAGCGCGCCTCGCGCCTCGCCGCCTACCTCGCGTCGCGCGGCGTCGGCCCGGGGTCGCGGGTGGCGCTGCTGCTGGAGCACTCGCCGCTGATGGTGGTGGGCGTGCTGGGCGTGCTCAAGGCCGGGGCGTCCTACGTGCCGCTGGAGCCGGGCCACCCGCCGCTGCGCCTCGCCTTCCAGTTGGAGGATTCGCGCCCGGCGCTGCTGCTCACCGAGGGGGCGCTGGCCGGGGCCGAGTGGGCGGCCGGCGCGCCGGCGCTGGCGCTCGACGCGCAGTGGGAAGAGGTCGAGCGCTGCGCCCCGTCGTCGCCCGTGATTGTAGGGAGCGAGGCGGAGGCGTACGTGATTTACACGTCGGGCTCGACGGGGCGTCCCAAGGGCGTCAAAGTCTCGCACCGCTCGCTCGTCAACTACACCTGCTGGGCGGCGGCCGAGTACCTCGGCGACGGAGCCGACTCCTTCGCCCTCTACTCCTCGCTCGCCTTCGACCTCACCGTCACCTCCCTCTTCGCCCCGCTGCTGTGCGGCCGCCGCTGCGTCGTCTACGCCAGGGAGGGGCGCGAGTCCCCCGTGCTGCGCGTCTTCGAGGAGGGGGCCTGCGAGGTCGTCAAGCTCACGCCCTCGCACCTCTCGCTCGTCGCCTCGCTCGACAACCGGCGCTCGCGCATCCGCCGCCTCGTCGTCGGTGGCGAGGCGCTCACGGCGGAGTTGGCGCGGCGCGCCTGGGAGAGCTTCGGCGGGCGGGTCGAGGTCATCAACGAGTACGGGCCGACCGAGGCGACCGTCGGGTGCATGATCCACCGCTACGACCCGGCGCGCGACCGCGGCGCGCGCGTGCCCATCGGCCGTCCCGCCGCCAACGCGCACGTCTACGTCGTGGACGAAAGGGGGCGCGAGGTGGGCGAGGGCGTGGCCGGCGAGCTCTTAGTCTCCGGCGAGGGGGTGGCGGCGGGCTACCACAACCGGGCGGAGCTGACGGCCGAGCGGTTCGGCGACGACCCCTACCGGGCGGGGGCGCGGCTCTACCGGACGGGGGACGTGGCGCGGCGGCTGGCGGGCGGGGCGCTCGACTACCTGGGGCGGCGCGACGAGCAGGTCAAGTACCACGGCCACCGCGTGGAGCTGGGCGAGCTGCGCGCGGCGCTGAACTCACACCCGGAGGTGCGCGACAGCGTGGCGCGGGTGGCGCGGCGTCAGGCGGGCGGGGCGGAGGTCGAGGAGCTGGTCTGCTACTACGTGGCGCGGCGGGAGCTGGACGCGCGTGCGCTGAGGGAGCACCTGCGGGAGCGGGTGATCAAGGAGACGCTGCCGTCGAGGTACGTGCGGATCGGGCGGGTGCCGCTGACGCTCAACGGGAAGGTGAACTACGAGGCGCTGCCGGACCCGTGGGCGGGCGAGGTGGGCGAAGGGGGCGAGGCGGGCGCGGCGCGGGAGGCGACGGAGACGGAGCGAGCGCTGGCGGGGGTGTGGGCGGAGGTGCTGGGTGTGGGGGAGGTGGGGCGCGGAGACAACTTCTTCGAGCTGGGGGGGCACAGCCTGCTGGCGACGCTGGTGGTGATGAGGGTGGAGGAGCTGTTCGGGGTGGGGCTGGCGCTGCGGGCGGTGTTCGAGGCGCCGACGGTGTCCCGGCTCGCCGCGCTCATCGACGCCGCCGTGCGAGAGAAGGCCGGCGTCGCCACGCCCCCTCTCATCCCGGCCCAACGCAGCGGCCCGCTGCCGCTCTCTTTCGCGCAGCAGCGGCTCTGGTTCCTCGATAGGCTGTCGCCCGAGGCGGCCTCCTACAACGTGCCCGTGGCCTACCGCATCGAGGGGCGGCTCGACGTCGGGGCGCTTGAGCGCAGCCTCAACCGCATCGTCGAGCGGCACGAGGCGCTGCGCACGACCATCACGCTCGCCGCGGGCGAGCCCGTGCAGGTCGTCTCCCCGCACTCGCGGCTCGCGCTCCAGCTCACAGACCTCGGCGACGCGCCGCCGTCCGAGCGGCTGGCCCGCGCGCGCGCCGAGGTCGAGGAGGAGGGGCGCCGCCCCTTCGACCTGGAACGCGGCCCCGTCGTCCGCGCGCGGTTGCTGCGGCTCGGGCCGGAGGAGCACGTGCTGGCCGTCACGATGCACCACATCGTCTCGGACGCGTGGTCGCTCGGCGTCTTCGTCAGGGAACTCTCCGCCTTCTACGAGGCCGAGGCTGGCGGGGCCGAGGCGCGGCTGCCGGGGCTGGCCGTGCAGTACGCGGACTACGCGGCGTGGCAGCGGGGTTGGCTGCGCGGCGAGGAGCTGGAGCGGCAGTTGGGCTACTGGCGCGAGCAGTTGGCGGGGGCGCCGACCGTGCTGGAGCTGCCGGCCGACCGCCCGCGCCCGAAGGTGCAGACCTCACGCGGCGCGGTCGAACAGTTCGAGGTCGGGGGGGAGGTGCTGGAGGGTTTGAAGGCGGTGGCCCGCGAGGAGGGCGCGACGCTCTTCATGACGCTGCTGGCGGCCTTCGGGGTGCTGCTCTCGCGTTACACGGGGCAGAAGGATTTCCTGCTCGGGGCGCCGATTGCGAACCGCGGTCAGAAGGAACTTGAAGGGCTCATCGGCTTCTTCGCCAACACGCTGGCCCTGCGCATGCGGATCGAGGACGAACTCTCCTTCCGCGCGTTGGTGCGGAAGGTCCGCGAGACGTGCCTCGGCGCCTACGCGCATCAGGACGTGCCCTTCGAGGCGGTGGTCGAGGAACTCCAGCCCGAGCGCGACCTGAGCCGCCCGCCGCTCTTCCAGATAACCTTCGCCGTCCAGTCCGACCCCGGCGAACTGCCTTCACCCGCCGGGCTGGCCCTCACCCCGCTCGGCTTCGACACGGGGACTTCCAAGTTCGAGATTTCGGCGGCCTTCAGCGAGACGAAGGGCCGACTCCTCGGCGCCATCCAATACAACACCGGGCTGTTCGAGCAGGAGACTATCGCCCGCCTCGCGTCGCACTTGACGGTGCTGTTGGAGCACGTCGTCGAGCGCGCCGGCGACGCCATCTCGGAGCTGCCGCTGCTGACGCGGGTCGAGGTCGAAGAGGCGCTGGTCAATTGGAACCAGACCGAGACTGAGTACCCCTCGGGGCGCCCCGTCCAAAGGCTCTTCGAGGAGCAGGCCGCGCGCCGCCCCGACGCCGTGGCGCTCGTCTCCGCCGCGGGGCGGCTCACTTACGGCGAGTTGAACCGGCGTGCGAACGTGCTGGCGCGGCGCCTGCGCGCGCGCGGGCTCAGGGCCGGCGAGAGCGTGGGCGTGTACCTCGAGCGCGGCGCGGAGTCGGTCGCGGCCGCCCTCGCGGTGCTCAAGGCCGGCGGGGCGTGCCTGCCCCTCGACCCGGCCGCGCCCGGGCACGA
>DASVUF010000022.1:0-1525 GCA_036387195.1 Pyrinomonadaceae bacterium
ATCAACGTCGAGGTCAACGTGGACGAGACGGAGATCGCGCAGCTCGAAGTCGGCCAGCCGGCCAAGGTCAAGGTGGACGCGATGGGCGAGCGCGAAATCCCCGGCGTCGTAATCCAGAAGAACCCGCTCGCCGTCTCGCGCTCGGACACGCAGGGCGCGGGGCTCGGCAACCGCGTCAACGTCCAGGAGGCCAAGGAGTTCAAGGTCATCGTCGAGCTGAAGGAGCTGACGGACGAGGTGCGCAACTCGCTCCGCCCCGGCATGACCGCCACCGCCACCGTCACGACCAAGACCAAGCAGAACGTCGTGGCCGTGCCGCTCCAGGCCATCGTCGAGAAGGCGCCGACGCCCGCGCCGACGCCCGCCTCGCCGCAGGCGCAGCCCGCGCCCGCCGCCGCGCCGGCCGAGAAGCCGAAGGAGGTCAAGGGCGTCTACGTCCTCGACGGCAAGAAGGTCAAGTTCGTCCCCGTCGAGACGGGCATCACCGGCGAGTCCGACATCGAGATCACGAGCGGGCTGACGGCCGGGCTCGAAGTCGTCACCGGCCCGAGCCGCGTGCTGCGGACGCTCAAGGAGGGCGACGCCGTGCAGCGCCAGCAGAACAAGCCCGGCGACAAGGCGGGCGACAAGAAATGAGCGGAGCGCTTCTGATGGAGAGCCCAACCACCGTAGAACCCGCGGCGCTGGAGCGCGGCGACCTGCTCGCGCACGACGCCGTGCCGGCCGCGCTCATCTCGATGCGCGACATCTGGCGCACGTACGAGATGGGCGCCGAACAGCTCCACGCGCTGCGCGGCGTCTCGTTCGACGTGCAGCGCGGCGAGTACCTCGCCATCATCGGGCCGTCGGGCTCGGGCAAGTCCACGCTGATGAACCTCATCGGCTGCCTGGACACGCCGAGCCAGGGGCGCTACTGGATTAACAGCAAACTCGTCTCCGACATGGACGACGACGAGCTGGCGCGCATCCGCAACCAGGAGATAGGCTTCGTCTTCCAGACGTTCAACCTGCTGGCGCGCGCCACGGCCCTGCACAACGTCGAGCTGCCGCTCATCTACGCGGGCGTCTCGGCCGCCGACCGCCACGACCGCGCCGAGCGCGCGCTGCGCTCGGTCGAGCTGGGCGACCGCATGACGCACCGGCCCAACGAGCTGTCGGGCGGACAGCGCCAGCGGGTCGCCATCGCGCGCGCGCTCGTCAACAACCCGTCCATCCTGCTGGCCGACGAGCCCACCGGCGCGCTCGACTCGAAGACGAGCATCGAGATCATGAACCTCTTCGAGAAGCTCCACGCCGACGGGAACACCATCATCGTCGTCACGCACGAGCCCGACATCGCCGAGCGCGCCCACCGCGTCATCTCCATCCGCGACGGCCAGATCGAGAGGGACGAGCGCATCAGGTAGCCGCCGCCCGAACCCTTTCCCTTGAGACGCGGCGCGACGAAGTTCGTCGGCCGCGTCTTCTGTCTTCTACGCTTCACTCCCCGTGCGGGCGCGCGCCGGCCGGCGACACGTAAAGGGGG
>DASVUF010000023.1:0-2502 GCA_036387195.1 Pyrinomonadaceae bacterium
GCGGCGGCCATCGAACGGCCCCCGGCCTCAGGGTTTTCGACTTCCGACGTCCCGCCCCCGGCCCCTACTCGAAACAGTCCTGCCGGCCGTCTTCGCCGCAGGTGAAGAACCCCGGGGCGTGGCGGCGCGTCAGCTCTCCGACGTTCCGCCAGACGCGCGTGCGGCCGTACTGCTCCTTCGTCCAGCCGAGCCGCGCCTTGGCGCGCCAGACGGCGGCGCAGGCGGCCTCCTCGCCGTCGCCCGCGAGGTGGCGCGCCTCGTGGAGCAGGATGACGGCGCGCTCGACGTCGTCAGCGGGCAGGGCGAAGAACTCGGGGTAGAGCGTGACGACCTCGAACGGGAAGTTGGTGGCGGCGTAGGCGTCGGCGTGCCCCATGTAGGCGTTCCACCAGTTGTCCGACGTGCGGAAGTTGGTCAGCCGGCGCAGCAGGAACGCCTCCCGCGCGAAGCCCCCACGCTCGACGAGCGCGACGGCGCGCCCGACCTGCTGGCGCTGGTCGTAGGTCGCCCCCTCCGAGGTCAGGAGCAGCGAGGCGTGACACGCCACGAGCAGCGCCAGCGTCAGCGCCAGCACGGCCCCCGCGCGCCGCAGGAGCCCGCGCCGCTTCGCCCCTCCCGGCGCGTCGTCGTATTCGTCGCCGAAGTCTCCGCCGCCGAAGTCGGCCGCGCGCGGGGCGTGCAGGTCGGCGGCGTGAGGGTCGAGCGTGGCGGCGCACCGCTTGCACTCCCGCGCGCCGGCGAAGTTGACGAGCCCGCAGTGAGGACACTTTCGGTTGTTCATCGGTTGTTCATAAGGCGGGGTTCTGAGGCTCGGCGGCCCGGGGCCTTGGCGGTCTGGGGCTTTGGCGGTGGGAGGCCCGGCGGGCCGGGGCTTCAGGAGCCGTGCGTGCGCGACTGCTTGCTGTTGCTGACGGTGGTGACGCGCTCCATGTCCTCCTTCGCCTGGTCGGAGGCCGAGCGGATGCCGGCGACGCGCAGGCGGAACTCGTCCGGGTTGGACGAGCCGCGCAGCGCCTCTTCCAGCGTAATGAGCCCCGACTGGTGGAGCGTGAAGAGCGACTGGTCGAAGGTCTGCATCCCGTACTGGCTGGTGCCCGAGGCGATGGCGTCGCGGATGAGCGAGGTCTTCTCCTCGTTGATGATGTAGTCGCGGATGAGCCCCGTCGAGATCATCACCTCGGCGGCGGGCACGCGCCCCGCGCCCTCGGCCGAGCGCACGAGCCGCATCGAGATGACCGCCCGCACGATGCCCGCGAGCTGGATGCGCACGGACTTCTGGAGGTGCGGCGGGAAGGACGAGACGATGCGGCGGATGGTCTCGGTGGCGTCGAGCGTGTGGAGGGTGGAGAGGACGAGGTGCCCCGTCTCGGCGGCGGTCAACGCCGTCTCGATGGTCTCGTGGTCGCGCATCTCGCCGACGAGGATGACGTCCGGGTCCTGGCGGAGCGCGCCGCGCAGCGCCTCGGCGAACGAGCGCGTGTCCACGTCCACCTCGCGCTGCGTGACGAAGCACTTCCTGTCGCGGTGGAGGAACTCTATCGGGTCTTCGATGGTGATGATGTGCCCGCCGCGGGTGGCGTTGATGTGGTCTATCATCGCGGCGAGCGTCGTGGACTTGCCCGACCCCGTCGTGCCGGTGACGAGGACGAGGCCGCGCTGCTCCTCGGCGACGCGCTCGATGACGGGCGGCAGCCCCAGCTCGGTGATGGAGCGCACCTTGTCGGGGATGACGCGCAAGACCATGCCGACGGTGCCACGCTGCTGGAAGATGTTGGCGCGGAAGCGGCCGAGCCCCGAAACGCCGTAGGCGATGTCGGCCTCCGAGACCTCCTTGAAGCGCTGCTTCTGCCGGTTCGACATCATGGAGAAGGCCATGTCGAGCGTGTCCTCCTGCGTGAGCCGCGGCGAGTTGGCGACCGCGCGCAGCTCGCCCCCGACGCGCATGAAGGGCTGCGAGCCGGCCTTGCAGTGGAGGTCGGAGGCGCCGAAGTGCGTGGCGGCGCGCAGGAGGTCGTCTATTTTGACAGGCATGTCTTCCGTTTCTCTGGCGGTGGCGGCGAGGGGGGCTTCGGCGGAGCGCACGCGCGCGCGGGGCGGCTCGGGGAGATTCGCCCGTTCTTAAAAAGCGTCTCGGGTTGTGTCGCCGGGTGGATTGCGGCGGGGCGTGCGCCACGGCGGCGCGTAAGAACATTCTAAGCGGCCGCCCGAACGAGCGTCAACAGCCTTTTCTCCGAAGAAATTCCCGCCGACTCCCGGCGCGCCGCGCGCGGGCGCGACGCCGGCGCGACGAGCCCCCTCTTTTATGGCCGCCCGACGCGAAATCATCCGCGAAATCATCAGTAAAGGCCGCCCCCGCGGCGCAGGGACGGCCAAAGCCTCGAAGGAGGCGGGGTCGGAGGAGGAGTCGGGACGGCCCGACGCTCGACCGCACGGAAGACCTGACGGCCGGCTAAAATTCGAGGGCCGGGGCGTCCGAACGTTCGGACGCCCCGGCCCTCGAAT
>DASVUF010000024.1:0-52345 GCA_036387195.1 Pyrinomonadaceae bacterium
GGCGGGGCCGGTCAAAGGCCCCGCCCGGCCGCGTCGCCCGTCTAAGTCTCCGCGCCGCCCTCCTCTTCGGCGGGGCGTGTGACGACGTACTCATCGCGCTCGTCGAGCCGTTCGACGTCGAGGTAGACGCGCGCGCGCGCGCCTTCGGGGCCGACCCGCGTCATCGAGTAGGGGTTCGGCGAGTCGTCCGAGACGAGGCACGAGCAGCCCAGCCGCCGGCAGAAACGCCCGACGAAGGCGGCGCGGTCCGTCGCCTCAAGCCCGGCGTCGAGGACGTAGATTGAGAGGCGCGCGGGGAAGTCGCCGCCGGCCGCGCCGCGCTCGCCGAGCACGCGGACGCCGGCCGGGACTTCCCGCGCGGCGACGTCGCGGACGACCAGCACGTCGCCGCGCCCGACGCCGAACAGCTCGGCCAGCGCCGACGCCAGCGCGTCGTCCGCGGGCTCGCGGTCAATGAGTAGTTCTTCCCAGAGCAAGTCTCAACCACCTCCCCTGACGCTTCGCCAGACGGCCGCGGCCGCGGCGCGCTCGGCCTCGCCTATCTTCATCCTGTCCATTTGCAGCACGGCCGCCGCGTTCTCCGGCCCGCCCAACTCGTTCATGATGCCGAGCGCCTTGAAGGAGCCGCGCGAGAGCGGGTGGAAGCCGGCCCCGTCAATCGGGTAGAGCGTGCCGTCGTGGAAGCCGTAGGCGCGCCCGTTGATGGTGTACGTGGCGCCGGAGCGCGTGGCCTGGCCGGCGTTGATGGCGGCGACGTCGGCGGCCACGTCCACGCCCGGCTCGATGACGGTGTTGCTGGCCTTCGCCACGGTGTTCTGCCTGACGCGCGAGGCGTAGTGGCGCTGCGCGGGCGGCTTGAGCGGCTTGGCCGGCTTGTTGGTCGGCGCGGGCGTCTCTTCGGCCGGCGGCTCCTCGGTCCTGGCTGGCTCCTCGGCCGGCGCCTCCTCCTGCGTCGGCTGCTGCTGCTCGTCGGCCGGGCGCGGCTCGTCAGCGGGGCGCTGCTGCTCGTCGCCGGCCTGTTCCTCTTCCTGTCCCGTCTCTTCCTGCTTCGTCTCGGTCTGCTCGTCCTGCTTCGTCTCTTCCTGCTGGCGCTCCTGTTGCTGCTCCTGTTGCTGCTCCTGTTGCTGCTCCTGCTGTTGCTCCCGCTGGCCGCCTTCGCGCGAGCCGCGGCGGCGGTTGAGCCACTCGCGGACGGCGTTGTAGGCGCCGGCGAGGTCTTCGCCCACGCCGCGCAAATTCTCGCGGAACGAGTAGCGGCTCCAGCCGCGGAAGATGCTCGTCGGGCGCACGCCGCCGCGCAACGCCCCCGGCGCGGCGCGCGCGCCGAAGTAGAGCCCGAGCGCCGTCACCCAGCCCGTCGTCCCGCGCTTCCAGCGCTCGGCCGGCGTCAGCGTCTCGCCCGTCACCACGTCCACGTTCCAGATGGACTCGCCGATGCCCGTGACGCCCGTCGCGTCCATCAGCGCCAGCGTGAAGATGAGGCCGCCGCCCACCTCCAGCCCCATCTCCTCCAACTGCTCCGACCGCCGGCTGTAGGCCGAGATGACGCCCACGACGAGGAAGACCGCGCCGACGATGACGAGCGCCGCGCCCAGCGTCAGGCCGAAGACCGCCGCCACCACGACGGCGACGGCCAGCAGGATGACGAAGCCGACGACGATGTCCCACACGGCCGCCAGCAGCCCCTCCCACCACGAGCCCTCCATCTGCTCGGCCGCGCCGCGCGCGCGCGAGCGCGTGTCGTCGGTGAGCGGCTTCCTCGCCTCGCTGACGCTCTCGTCGGCCGCGCCGCGCAACTGCGTGCGGCACTCCTCGGTCGTCGAGCGCATCTCGCCCTCTGCGCGCTCGACGCCCTGGTCAATCTCCGCCAGCGCCTCGTCCACAAGGCCCTGCTGCCGCGAGGCGAGCCCCGACAGAGTCTGCTCGGCCTGCGCCGCGCGCGCCGCGAGCGTGCGGTCAACGGCGGCGCGCGCCGAGGCCAGCGTCGAGCCGGCCGACGACTGCGCCGCCGCCGTGATGGAGCCGGCGCGCGAGGCGAACGAGGCGGCCGCCTCTTCGAGCAGCGTCCGCGCCTCCGCGGCGCCCTCGGCCATGCGCGAGCGGCCGGTCGAGCCCGTCTCGGCGACGACCGAGCGCCCGGACTCGACCACGTCCGACATGCCCGGCACGTAGGGCTCGGGCTCGGCCGAGACGACGGCCTCCGTCTCTGCGACGCGGTTGTCTATCTGCGCGACGACGGCGGCCGCGCCCGCGTCCGTCTCGCCGGCCGACTGGCGCGCGCTCGACTCTATCTGCGCCGCCACCTCCTCGCCGCTGGAGCGCACGTTCCGGACGGCGGCCGACTCGGCGGCGTCGAGCGCCTGCGTGTCCGCCTGCGAGCGGTCGTCGAGCGCCTGCGCGGCCGAGCCTTCGGTCTGCCGCAGCGCCTCGACGGCCGCCGAGGCCGCGTCGTCGAGCGCGCCGGTCAACTGCGGCCGCGCCTCGTCAATCTGCTGGTTGACGCCGGCGGCGAACTCCGCGTAGCGGCCCGCGAACTCGGCGGCCTTCTCGTGGAGCGCGTCGCCGATGGCGGGAATCTTCCCGCGGATGTCGGCGGCGCTCTGCGCGCCCACTTCGCGCGCGGCCTCGCGCTGCTCGGGGCGCGGCTCGTCCGAGCCCGCGTACTGCGAGGCGACCTCTTCGCCCGCGCGCTCGGCCTCGGCCGCGGCCGCCTCAAGCTCAGAGGCCGAGCGCGCCGACTCCTCCTCGGCGATGAGGCCGGGCTGGCGCCCCTGCTCTTCGGCGTAGGCCGTGAGCGCCGTCTGCCGCTCGGTCAACTGCTCGTCGGTCGAGGCGACGCGCGCCGCCGTCTCCTCCTCGGCGCGCGCGACCTCGGCCGCGACCTGCGATTGGACGGCCCCCTTCTGCTGCTCGACGTAGGCCGCAAGCTCGGCGCGCGCCGAGGAGAAGTTCGCGGCGACCGAGGCGACTTCCGACTCGACCGAGGCGCGCACGGCCGCGGTCTGCGACTCGGCCGCGGCGGCGATGTCGGCCTTGTGCGTCTCGGCGTCGGCCGTGACGGAAGCCTTCTCGCCCTCGGCGTCGGCGCGCAGGCCGTCGAGCAGCCCCCGAACCTCTGCGCGCGCGCCCTCGGGCGTCCAGCCGCGCTCGATTTCCGAGAGGAACTCCTCTTCGCCGAGACTCTCACCGCGCAGCGCCTCGCCCAACTGCTCGGGCGCGGGCGGCGCGGCGAGCGACATCCCGGCCTCGACGCCCGCCACCGGCCCCGAAGGCGCGCCCGCGGCCCCCTCGCCCGGCGCCGCTTCCGGCCCGGTCGCCACAGCGCCCGCTTCCGTCGTTATCGCGCCGGCCCCGGTCTTCGCCGCACCCGCTTCGGTCGTCGCCGCGCCGGCTTCGGTCGCCAACGGGCGCTCTTCGGTCGCCGCCGCGCCCGCTTCGGTTCCGGCCAGGGCCCCCGCGGCCGTCCCGCCTACGGCGCCGGTCGCGCCTTCGACGGCCGCCGACGTAGGCGCGCCGCCGCCTTCGACCGCGGCCCCGGCCTGCGCCGCCGTCCCGGCTTCGGCGGCCGTCGAGCCTTCGGCGGCTGTCGAGCCTTCGGCCGCCCCTCGCGTCGCGCCGCCCGCGGCCGGCCCCGGCGTCGCGCCTGCGGCATCCTGTGTCGCGCCGGCGGCCTCCTGTGTCGCGCCGGCGGCCTCCTGCGTCGAGCCGGCGGCGGCGGCCGTCGCCTCTTGCGCGACGGCCGTCGTGTCGGGCGCGGCGGCCGCATCGTCCGCGGCGGCCTCGTCCGGGCGCGTGAGAGCGCGCGCCGCTTCGGCGGGGAGCGACTGTCGCGCGGCCCGCTCGCGCTCGGCCGCCGGCTCGGGCGCCGTAGGCGCGGGCGCGGGGGCTTGCGACGGCGTCGGCGCCGGGGCGGTCGTGGGCGGCCGGTTCGAGACGACCTGAGAACTCTCCTCGGCGAGTCGCCCGCCGCCGCTCGGGGCTAGGATGACGGGGCCGCCGCCGCCCTTGCGCTCAGCTTCGAGCCCGGGCTCGGTCGAGGCCGCCTGCGCCTCCTGACGCATGACCGACTGCGCCTGCCGCGCCCCCCGCGTCGAGACGGCGTTGAAGTCCGGCGCGGCGCCGCCCCCGCCGCCCGCGCCCGCGTCGGCCTTCGCGCCCCCGCCCGCCGCGCTCCCGGCGCCTGCCGTAGACGCGGCCTTCGGCGACGCGTGAGACGCGCCCCCCGACGCCGCCATGGACGCGGCCTCCGCCTCTGCGCTCGTCGTCGTAGCCGCGCCGCCCGCCTGCGCGCCGCTCGTCTCCGCGCCGCCCGTCTCCGCGGCGCTCGTCTCCGCGCCGCCCGTCTTTGCGCCGCCCGTTGTGGTCGCCGAGCCGTCCGTCGTCGTAGCCGCGCCGCCGGCGTCCTTCGCGGCCGCGGCGTCTGCGTTGGCGCCGGGCGCGGCCTTCGTCGTCGCGCCAGCGACTTCAGGCGCGGCGGCCTCTGCGGCTGCGGGCGTCGAAGCCTTCGCGCCTGCGGGCGTTGAAGCCTTGGCGGCTTCGGGCGTCGCGGCCCTGGTGGCTGCGGGCGCGCCCGCCTGCGTCGTCGTCGCGCCGCTCGCTTCGGCGGCGTACGGGGCGAGGGGACTGCCGGCGGCCTCCGGTCGCGCGTTGGCGTCGCTTTTGGCTTCCGGCGACGCCTCGCCGGCGGTGGCCGTCGCCGCCGCCGCGTTCGACTCGCGCGCGGCCGCGTCGCGCTCGCCGCCGAGCAGCGGGACGCGCGCGCCCTGGCCGTAGGTGAAGCGCGGCTGGCGGCGCGCCTCGGCCGACGTGCCGAGGCCGAGCGAGTCCGTCGCGCCGACCGCGTCGTCGCCCTTCCTCCGGCCGCGCCGGCGTCTGCTGTTGTAGGCGGCTCGCACGCTCCCCCGCTCGCCCTCACGCGCCAGACGGCGTCAGTACATCTCCCCCATCAACTGTTGCAGCGCGGCGCGGTGGCCGTTCGAGTGGCGCGCCGCCGGCAGCGGGCACGACGCGCCCGCCTTCCTGTACTCGCGCCGCACGGCCGCCTCGACGTCCGCGTCGGCGACGCGGCCGCCGCGCCCGGCTTCGACCGCCAGCAGCGACGCGTGCAGCGCCGCGTTGCGAATCTGCCCGCCCGTCAGCGCGCAGTGGCTCGACACCGTGTCGAGGCACGCGCCCGACACGGCGTGCCCGTCCGGCAGGTGGTGGCGCCAGATGGAGAGCCGCTCGCGCGGGTCGGGCGGCTGGAACTCGACGATGCAGTCGAAGCGGCGCTTGAACGCCTGGTCAATGCGGTTGCCGGCGTTGGTCGTCACGACGACCACGCCCTGATAAGTCTCCAGGCGTTGCAGGAGGTAGTTCGTCTCCAGGTTGGCGTAGCGGTCGTTGGCCGACTTGACGTCGGTGCGGCTCGTCATCAGCGAGTCGCCCTCGTCCACGAGCAGGATGACGTCAAGCTCCTCGGAGCGCGCGAGCAGTTGGCTCAGGTTCTTCTCCGTCTCGCCGATGTACTTGTTGACGACCGACGCCAAATCAACGCGGTAGACGTCCGACTGGAGCACGGCGGCCAGCACCTTGGCCGCCAGCGTCTTGCCCGTCCCCGACGGCCCGTTGAAGAGCGCGCGCACGCCGCAGTTGATGGAGTTGCGGAAGCCCGCGCCGAGGTTCGCCAGCAGCCGCTCGCGGTTGCGGCAGCGCAGCTCAAGCTCGGCCAGCTCCGCGGCGGTCGAGTCGTTGACGACCAGGTCGCCCCAGCCGCCGCCGACTTCGAGGCGCTGCGCGAGCGTGTCGAGCTTCTGGCGGTTGAGCGAGCGGCAGGCGAGCTGCACGTCCTCGGTCGTCACGCGCTCGCGCCGGTCGAGCGCGGCGTAGCCGGCCGCCACCCCGGCCGCCCTCGAAAGGTTCCCGAGCGGCAGCAGGAAGCGTTCGACGATGGACGGCAAGTCCTCCTCGCCCGCGCGCCCGCCGAGCGCGCGCCGCCACACGTCGCGCCGGTGCCCGGCCTCGGGCGCGGGCAGGTTGAGCGTGACGGCGCGCTCCAGCGGCGGCCCCGCCACGCCGCCCTCGCGCCGCATGACGACGCCGACCGCGCCCTCGTAGCCTTTGAGCGCCGGCAACTCCACCGTCTCGCCCGGCGCGGGGTCAACTGCGACCACGGGCAGCGCGCCCGTCAGCGTCGCCAGCGGCCCGACCAGCCGCCACACGTCCTCCGGCGGCTGGGCCCCCGTCCGGTCGTAGAAGAGCAGGTCGCGCCGCATCGAGCGCGCCAGCGACCCCAGCACCGTGCGCCGCCCGCTGTCGGCCATCCCGCGCAGCACCACCGCCGACAGCGCGCCGCGCGCCACGACCGACGGCAGCCCCGACAGGCGCCGCTTCAAGCCTTCGTCCAGCGAGAGCCGCTTGAGCGGCGGGAACTCGCGCCGCGAATGCAGCCGGCAGTTCTCGCCGACGCCCTCGACGGGTCGGCCGCGCACCGCGTCCCACACCTGCGGCGGCACGCGCACGACCCACTCGCTGCGCGGCGCGGTCTGGTTATCGGCGACGACCAGCCCCAGCTCTATCAGCCGCCGCGCAGACTCCCACCAGTCGGCCGGCCCGCCCCCGCCCTCCTCGAACGCGAGCGCGCCCAGCAGACCCAGGCAGGGCCGGCGCGCGGGCAGCGGCTCCTGCAACGCCGCGAAGAGCGAGCCGAAGCGGATGTCCTCCTCGACCAGCCCGGCCAGCACCAGCGCCGTCTGCTCGCCGTGCGTCAGCCCGAGCCGCCGCTCAAGTTCGCGCAGGGGCAGACGCCCGCCCGCGCCCTCCTCCCACGCGCGCGTCTGCTCGCGCCACCACGCGCGCGCCGCCGCGTCGCCCAGCCCTTCGGGCAGGCACGCGCGCAGCTCGTCCTCGTAAGCCTTCAGGAACTTGTAGGACTGGAGCAGCGCGTTGTAGGACGAGCCCTCGGCCTTCGCCAGCCGCCGCAGGTGCGACGTGAGCCGGAGCACGGCCGCGTAGTAGAAGAGGCGGAAGTGCGACCCGGCGTCGGCCGGCAGGCTCTGGAAGGCGTTCGTCAGCGGCGTCGTCATCCGTCGTCCACGCTCCTTGCTACTCGAAATGGAAAGCGACCACGCGCATCAGGTCGCGCACCCAGCCCGGCGAGGCGTCGAGCCCCGAGCGCCGCGCCGCGAAAGAGACGGCCGCCGCCTCGAAGACCAGGTCAACGTGGGTCGCCGTGCAGTAGAGCCGGCCGCGCCTGACCAGAAGCTCGCGCGCCGGCTCGCCCTCGGGCGGCTCGCCCGACTCCGCCAGCAGCCGCCCGAGCGCGTAGTCGAGGAAGGGGAACGTCCACCCCATCCAGCGCCTCAACCCCCCGGGCAGACGCGCGCCGCCGTGCGCGCGCAAAGACTCGAAGGAAGGGAAGCGCCCGGGCCACCGCGGCGTCGGCGGCCCGGCCTGCGCCTCTTCCGCGCGCACGACGCGCGCGACGCTCACGCCCTGCGCGCGGTGCTCTTCGGCGACGCGCGCGGCGAGTTCGGCGGCGGCCAATCCGCCGAGCGGGAGCGCGGCGACGGCGAAGCCCGCCGGGTGAAACACGTTCAGGCGGTCGCCGTCTTCGGCGTAGAGCCATGCCTCCTCGCCTTCGTGCGGCGCGAAGAGCCTGAGCCAGCGAGCGGGCGCGCGGTAGTCGCGGCCGACGACGAGCGACACGGCGGGCGGCTCGCCCTCCGCGCGCCCGTCCAGTTGAGCGAGCGCGCCCCACAGGGGGTCGCGCTCGAACTCGGCGCACGCGTCGCCGAGCAGCGAGCGCGCCAGAAGCTCGCACAGCCCCCAGCCGGTGACGTGCTCCGACAGCCCGTAGTCCTCGTCAAAGCACTCGGGCAGCCGCAGGCCGTTGAAGAGGTTCAGGAGAAAGAGCGCGCCGCCGAGCCGCGTCTCGCACCCGTCGAGGTTCGCCCACGGCCTTTCGGGCTCGTACGCAGCCGGCTCGTCGTCCGGGTCGTGGACCGAGGCGCCGCCTCGCTTGAGTCGCGGCGCGTCCGAGTCAACGCGCGGCGCGCGGCGCGCTTCCGTCGCTTCCGTCTCCGCGTCCCCCTCGACGCGCGGCGCGCGGGCGGGCGGCGGCGCGCCGTCGCGCGTCGCGCCGCCGGCGGGGCGGGCCGGCCGCGCTGGCGGCGTCGCGTCTGAGCTTGCGTCGCGCGCGCGGGCGTCGTCGCGCCTCTCGTCTTCGCGCGCGTGACGCACGAAGGGCCGCCGCGGCTCGGCGCTCGCGGCGGGCGGCACGGGGCGTCGTGGCGCGGCGACGCGCTCGGAGAAGGCGCGCACCTCCTCGGCGAAGTCGCTGCGGCGCGCGTGCGCGGGCGCGTGGAAGAGCGCCGCGGCGTACGCGAGGAGCCTCTGCGTCGGCGGCGGCAGACGCTCGCACTCGGCGCCGAGCGAAGGCAGCCAGCGCCCCCAAGGCGGCCGCGCCGGCTCGGCGACATCCCGCGCGCCCGCGCCGCCTTCACCCCGCGGCGCGGCGCCCCGCGCGTCAACGCCTGCGCCGCCCGGACGGGCGTCACGCGCCCCTTCGTCGTTCGATTGTCGTGGGGCCGCGCCCTTCCGCGCGGCGTCGTCCGGCGCGTCGTCGGCGGGCCGTGCGCGGCGCGCCGACGACGCGCCGACGCTCCCGGCGCGCGGCAGCTCGAACTCGGAGGCGAGCGCGGAGTAGAGCGCGCCGGCTTCGGCGGGGCCGAGCGCGCCGAGGACGCGCGCCGCCTCGCCCCAGCCCGCGAGCCGCGCCACGGCCGCCGGCACGAAGCGCGGCGACTCGCCCCACGCGCGCGCCAGCGAGCGCCCCGGCGACGCCCCCGCGCCCGCGCCGCGCGACGCGCTCCAGCACCAGTGGCGCTCGGCCTCGCCGCACGCCACGGCCAAGCCCAGCGCGGCCAGCCACTCGCCCTCGTCCTCGAACAGCACGGCCTCGGCCCCCGGGGGGACGCGGCCCCGCGCGGGCCGCGACGCGCGCCGCCAGAGCGCCGCGACCTGCTCGCGCATCACGCGCTCGGCCTCGGGGCGCAGCAGCAGCGGCCCGCCGAGCGCGACGCCGCCCGCGGCCCTCACCCTGCGGATGACCAGCACGGCGCGCGGCGGGAAGCCGGGCGGGGCCAGCTCGGCGCCGCCGAACAGCCGCGCCAGCCGCACGCGCGCGACTATCGGCTCGGTCCCCGCGGGGCACCGCGCCGCCAGCCTGCCGATGGTTGTCTGCCCCTTGAGCATCGAGGTCTGTCCGGGCGCCGCGCGGCGCGCGCCCCTCAGGCGTTGGCCAGGACGGAGACGGTGAACGAGTCCTCGTGGGTCGCCTGGATGGAGGGCACGACCGCCTCGTCCACGGACTCGACGCCGACGTTGAAGGTCGCCGTCCGCTGCTGCGGGCTCGTCGTGAGCGGCGTGAGCACGACGACCGTCACCGTCTGCTCCAGGTCGTCGCTCAACACGACCTCGCGGTAGAAGACGCCGGGCTGCCCCGCCGCGCCCGTGGTCGCGTTCGGCGTCGCCTCGTCAATGGCGACCGCCCAGCCCTCGCCCATGTCGCCCGTCAGGCTGACGACGACGCGGAACGTCGCCTGCTTCGCCGCGCCGCTGTAGAGCACGCCGAACTTCCACGTGTAGCTCGACGCGTGCGCGGCGGCGGCCGGGTTGTTCGTCGGGAGGATGTCCTTCCCCGTGAAGACCACCACGTTGGGCGAGGGCTGCGCCTCGGCGCGCGCCACCTTGAGGTCCACGAAGCCTTCGGCGCTGCGGTCGGTCGGCGGCGCGACCGACGCGCGCAGCGTGAGCCGCGCCGTCTGCTCGAAGGTGACGCCCGAGGCCGGCGGCGAGACTTTGACGACGACCGTCTTCTTCGAGCCCGAAGCGATCTTGACCGACTCGACGGGCTGGCCGTTCAGGTCTTCGACCGTGGCCGCGCCCTCCCAGTCGCCCGTCAGCCCCTGCCCCGGCGCGGCGCTGATGGAGGGCTCCAGGTCGAATGTGAGCGCCTGGTCAGTCTCGTTGCTGACGAGGAAGTTGTGCGTGTAGGGCCCCTCGCCGGGCACGAGGTTCCTGCCCGACGAGCCGGCCGCCTGCCACGCCGCGCGGAAAGGGCCGACGGCGACGGCGTCGCCGTTCCAGCCGAGGACGTAGGCGTTGATGGCGTTCTGCGCCTCGACGACGCCGGGCAGGTTGCCGGCCGCGATGAGCGTGATGAGCGCCTTCGAGGCGGACGCCCCCGCCTTGTTCAGCAGCAGGTCGAGCCCCTCGGCGAACTCCTCGCGGTCGCCCGTCGGGTCGCCGTAGGGGATGCCCTTGGCGAGGTGCTTCGCCAGGTCGTTCTGCATCTGGTGGAGGTCGAAGAAGAACTTGAGCGCCTCGTTCGTGTCGAGCCGGCGGCCGGCGGCCAGCGCGTAGCCGCGGTTGGCCATGAAGAGCACGTCGTTGACGGCCGCGACGACGCCGAAGTTGACGCCGAGGTAGTCGTAGCTGTAGGGCATGATGAAGAGGCGGCGCCGGATGACGCTGCGGTATGCCGCCCAGGCGTCGTAGAGCGTGGCGGCGACGCCGTCGTGGACGAGCGGGCCGTCGAGCGTGCGGCTGACGAAGGCGTGGTGGAGCTGCGACGAGGGGCTGCTGGCCGCGACCGCCGCGACGTTCTCGCGCAGGCGGACGACGGTGAAGACCGGCTTCGACGAGAGCGCCACGTCGGGGCAGGCGAACGAGTCGCGCAGCACGGAGCCGAAGCCGTCGGCCGCGACGTCCGAGGGCGAGCCGGTCGTGAACTGCTTGAAGAAGTTGGCGGGGTGGAAGCCGCGCGGCGACTTCGCGCCCGTGACGGGGAAGTAGCCGACCGGCGGGACGAAGGCGAAGTAGTCCTGCAACCTGACGGCCGTGAGCGCGCCGAGCGCGTCGAACAGCTCGTGCACGTGGCGCTGGAACTGTAAGAACCGCTCGTAGCCGTGGCTGCGCAGGAGCGACTGCGCGTCGAGGTCCAGGGGGCGGCGCGCGAGCCGCCGCGCGGCCCAGTTGTCCACGAAGCGCACGCCCTGCGGCGTCCAGTAGACGACGGCCAACGGCACGTCGCAGTCGGTGAGCTGCTTCCTCAGGCGCAGCTCGTGGAGCGCGCCGTAGTTGACGAACCGCGCGTCGCCCGCCGGGCGCTTGAAGGGGTCGCGGCGCTGCCCCGTCTTCTCCTCCGAGTCGAAGCAGAGGTGCGCGACCACGTTGCGCAGCTTCGAGACCGAGGCGGCGTCCGAGGCGTTCGTCAGCGAGCCGAGCAGCGCGCGCGTCTGGTCGCCGACGCCGGGCAGCGACGCGAAGTCTATCCGCTCCAGCCTGAACTTGACCCCCTCGACCGCGTAACGCTTGCCGCAGCCGTCGAACCTGTCGTCGGTGACCGAGTGGCGGCGCGGCGCCGAGCCCTCGTAGGTCGAGGCCGGCGAGGCGACGAAGACGTAGACGCCGAGCTTGCCGAGGTTGTCGGGCTCGCCCGGCCCGGCGCACTCGGCGAAGAGCCCCGCCTCGGGCGCGAAGACGGCCTGCGCGCGCGCCAGCGCCACGTCCACGGTCGGCGCGGCCAGCGCGACGGGCGCGCCCGCGCGGTTGAAGGCCAGCCCGCCCGTGACGCGCACGACGGGCCGCGCGGCGGTCGAGGACTTCGACAGCTCGACTTCGAGGCCGTGGACGACGCCCTCGCCCAACCCCTCGGCCAACTGCCGGTCGTGCCTGCGCCCGGCGTCGAGCACGGCGCTCAGGTCGTCGGCCGTCAGCAGCCGCCCGTTGAAGAAGTTGACGTTCTGGATGCCGCCGTCGGTTATCGGCTCTGAAAGGTTTCTGCTGCTCATCGGATGACTCCTCGCGGCCGCGCCGCTCAGGCCGCCGCCGCCGCGCCGCCGCGGAGCGCTTCGGCGAAGAGGATGAAGTTCTGGCGGTGCCACGCGTCGCCGGGCTGTATCTGGAGCGCCCGCTTCGTCCAGCTCAGCGCGTCGGCCGTCTCGCCGAGGTGGTAGAGCGCGTTGGTGTAGAAGATTATCCAGTTGAAGCTGTGGTCGAGCGGGTTGACGAAGAGCGGCGTGTCGGGGCGCGGCATCGCGCGCCCGACCTCGCACCAGTGGACGACCTTGTGCCAGTCGCGCAGGTGGTAATAAGTCTCGGCCAGCCCGAAGTAGGCGTCCGGCCAGTGCGGGCAGACCTTGAGCGATTCGAGGTTGGCGGCGACCGCCTCGTCGAAGCGGCGCCCGGCGCGCAGCAGAGCGGCCAGCCGCGTCTGCGCGTAGTACCGCTCGTCGTCCCAGGTGGCGACGCGCAGGTATTTGCGGTAGCAGGCGATGGCGCGGCGGGCGCGTCCGCCTTGCGCGTACTCGTTGGCGAGGTAGAAGAGCAGGCGCGGGCTCGCGTCCTTTCCCGCGTGGCGCAGCTCGGTTTCGAGGATGCGGAGGTTGCGGCGCTGCTTCTCCGAGGCGCGGCGCTCCTCGGGGCGGTGCTCGACGACGACCCCCTCGTCGCGCGCGAGCCGGCGCGCGGGCGAGGCGACCAGGACTTCGTGGACGCGCCCCTCCCAGCGGAACGAGCCGTCGTTGCGCACGCAGCGCTCGCGCCAGAACTCGCAGGCGACGTTGCCGGCCGCGTCGCGCCCGGTGACGTAGCGCCACTCGAAGCCCGAGACGCCGGGCGCGGCGGCCTCGGCCGCGGCGCGGACGCCCGCGGCGTTCGTCACCACGTCGTCGGCGTCGAGCCAGGCGACCCAGTCGCAGGTCGCGCGGTCGAAGGCGAACTGTCGCGCGGCGGCGAAGTCGTCCACCCACTCGAACTCGTAGACGAGCGCGCCGTGGGCGCGCGCGACCTCGCGGGTCGCGTCGCGCGAGCCGGTGTCCACGACGACCACCTCGTCGAAGGCGCCGCGCACGCTCGCGAGGCAGCGCCCCAGCGTGCGCTCCTCGTCCCTGACTATCATCGCCAAAGAGACTGTCATGTCTTTAAAAACCCCCGGCGCCCCCGCGCCGACTCAGGCCGGCGGGAGGCCGAACCAGCGGACGTCAACGCGCTCGATGGTCGGGCGCTGCACGGCCGTCAGCAGCGTGACGGCGATGCGGATGCTCGCCGCGTCCTTGTCGTCGGCGTAGACGGTGACGGCGAAGTTCAGGCCGCTGCCGCCCGTGGAGTCCGAGCTAGCGACGGGCATCGGCGCGAGGACGATGGCCGAGAACATCGTCCCCGCGGGCATGTCGTGCCTGACGGACGCGACGCGCGTCTGCAACGGCGAGCTGTAGGGGCCGACGACGGGCACGTCGCCGAACTTGACGTTGACCGCCCCCGAAGGCCCCTGCGGCCCTTGCGGGCCCGTGGCGCCGGTCGCGCCCTTGGTGCCGGCCGGGCCGGTCGGCCCGGTCGGGCCGACGCTGCCGGAGCCTGCGGGGCCAGCGGGCCCGGTCGGGCCGGTCGGCCCCGTCGGCCCCACCATGCCCGAGCCGGAAGGGCCGGCCGGGCCGGTCGCCCCGGTCGGGCCCGTGGGGCCCGTCGGGCCCATCATCCCGGAGCCGGAAGAGCCCGGCGGGCCGGTCGGGCCCGTGGGGCCTGTGGCGCCGGTCGCGCCCTTGGCGCCGGCGGCCCCGGTCGCGCCCTTCGCCCCCGCGGGGCCGGCCGGGCCGGTCGCGCCCGGAGCGCCGTCGGCGCCGGGAGCGCCGTCGGCGCCGGCGGGGCCTGTGGCGCCCGTGGCGCCGGTCGGGCCGGCGGGGCCGATTGCGCCGGTCGCGCCGCGGCGGCCCGAGATGCAGAACAGCTCCTGCTTGAGCCGGTCGGAGACGATGACCGGGCGGTCGCAGTCCTTGACGTGGACGCTGTGCTGGATGAGCTGGCCCGCGCCGTCGAGTTCGAAGCGGACGCAGGCGAGCAGCAGGCAGTCGTCGTCCTCCTCGCAGGCGAGCAGGCGGCCGTTGACGTGCGGGCAGACCTCGGTCGTCCAGATGACGAGCGCCTCGCGGATGGCGTCGCACGCGGTCGCCTCGGAGAGCAGGAAGCGCGCGACGTCGGGCGAGACGGGCGGCGAGGCGTGCGTGTGGTCGAAGGGGTGCTCGTGCGTGTGGCCGTGGTGCTCGGGGCCGCCGTGCGGCTTCTTGCCGTCGGGCGGCGACGCGGGCGGCGACGTGGGCGGCGAGGCTTGCGCCGCCTCGCGCCCGAGGTCGCGCACGGCTTCGAGGAAGCGCTCTGAGTCGTCGGGCGAGAGCGGCTCTTCGACTATCTCGACGCGCGAGAGCAGGCCGCCGAAGGCGCGGTGGTGCCACTCGGCGTGGTCGTCGGGCGGCTCCCAGGAGAACTCGGCGCGCGCCGTCTCCAGCACGCGCGAGGCGGCGCGCGTGTCGGCCTCGTCGGCGCAGGGCGCGCCGGCGATGGGCACCACGTCCGTCGGGCACTCGGCGTAGCAGAGGCGGACGTAGACGCTGTGGGGGCCGGGGCCGGGCGGCGGGCTCTGCTGCGCCGAGTTCTTGCCGAGCCACTCGCCGAGCCGCGCGCACAGCGCGCGCTCGACCCAGACCCAGCGGCCGTGCGGGCTGACGGCGTAGCCCGGCGCGACGCGCACCTCCACGTCCGAGCCGACCGCCTCCTTCGTCACCTCGAGGCCGCAGACCGTGCCCGTCCCGTGCAGCAGGAGGTTGCTCAGGCGGTGCTTCCACTCGAAGTGCTCCTGCTCCTGGCGGAAGTCGTCCACGCCGAGCACCATGCCGAAGGTGTAGTTGACGCGCTTGTTCGGGCTCGACAGCGCCTTGCTTGAGGTGGATGAAGTGCAGCAGTCTCGCATGATTCTCTCCAATCGGTTTTAGAGCGGCCGGGGCTCGCCCAGCCGGTCGCGGTCCGAGACGAAGCGGTCGGCCGCGTCCGCGGGGTGCGGCGGGTGCAGGTAGCCTTCGGCGAGGTAGGCGCGGCCGAGAATTATCTGGACGAAGCGCGACTCCTCGCCGAGCACGGTGTCTATGCCGACGCGCCCCTCGCCGACGCGGAAGAAGTCCCAGTAGCGCCGCACGTCGAAGCTGGTGTGGGCCGGCTTCTCAAGCTCGGTGACGCGGCGCGTCATCGCCTCCTCCTCGGGCGTCAGCTCCTCGGGGACGAGCACGGAGAACTGGTGCGCGTAGGCGTCGGGCGCCTCCTCCCGCGCCGCCTCTTCCTCCCCGCCGCCGCCGAGCGAGGCGTCGCCCTCCTGCAAACGCCGCCCGCCGCGCGTCCTGTAGCGCTCGACGATGCGCACCTTCGAGGGGCGCTGCGGCGAGAGCACGTAGTCGTAGAGCAGGTCTTCGAACTCCTCCTCGTCGAGCGAGGGGCGCAGCCGCGTGCGCTCGACGCCGGGCAGCTCGGGCCGGCCGTAGCGTTCGAGCAGGCCGTAGCGGCGCAGCTCGTCGAGGAGCGCGGCCGAGCGCGGCTCGTCGGGGCGGACGGCGGCGCGCTTGAGCCGTTCGAGCAGCGACTCCAGGCAGGGGTCCAGGAGCAGCATCAGCGCGAAGCGGATGCCGGCGTGCGTGCCGCGCCGGTCGTAGAGCTTGCGCGCGTAGCGTATGAAGAGGCGGCGGCGGTCGTAGGGCTTGAGCGTGCGCCCCGCCGGCAGGCTCGCGTCGCGCTGCCGGCGCGCGCCCTGTATGCCGGCCCACAGCGGGTCGAGGACGACGCCGACCCAGCCGGCCAGCCAGTCGAGCGCCTCGGGCGGCGCGCCGCGCGGGTCGAAGAGCAGGCTGACGTCGTTGATGCGCCCCTCGACCTCGGTGTAGAAGCCCTCCTGGTTCGCCAGCATCCTTTCGAGGAAGTCGGCCGAGCCCGCGTCGTCCTGGTAGACCCTCGGCAGGAAGTTGCGCGGGTAGGAGAAGCGCGGGTAGTAGGCGCGCGCCGCGTAGAGGCGCGGCGTCGTGCGCCCGTTGCCGCGCAGCACTATCCGCAACTGCGCGAAGCGCCCGCGCGCCTGCTGGAAGAGCAGCTCCCACGTCCCCGCGCCCTGGGGCATCTCCCCGGCGGTCGCGTACTGCGGGAAGGCGTCGAAGTACGGAAGCTCGGAGCCGGCGGCGCGCAGGTAGGGCGAGGGCTCGGGCGTCCACTCGACCTGTTCGAGCAGCCGCTCGTCGTCGTGCGCGCGCGTCCAGACCTCGACGGCCGACTCAGCGGGGACGCAGGCGTCGAGCATCAGGCGGTGCCAGACGCAGCCGCGCTCGCGCCCGTCGAGCGCGGCCGTCAGCACGACGGAGCTCGTCGGGTAGCGCCGCTCGTCAATCTCCTGAAGCTGCGTCCAGCGCACCGCGCGGTCGTTCGACGTGTCGCCGCTCACCACGTCGTAGAACGTCTCGCCGCGGAAGGCGACGAGCGCGCGCGAGCCGAAGTAGTGCATCGGCCGGAACTCCGTCAGCACGCGCGCGGCGCTCGGCGACGCCGCCAGGTCGAGCGCGAAGTCTATACACTGGTTCCCCTCGCGCTCGACGACGCGCAGCCGGCCCTTCGTCGCCCCGCCGTCCGCCGCCGGCAGGAACGCGAAGTCGTAGCCGGCCACCGAGAGCCCCGTGCCCGCCCTGCCGCCCAGCTCGTCCACCGTGTCAACGGAAGGGTCGCTCAGTTCGAGCGCGGGCCCGAGCGCCTCGGCGTGGCGCATGTGCTGGACGCGCGAGGCCGGCGGCGGCGCCGCGCCCGGCTGCGAATAAGCGGGGCTGTCGAGTATGAGCACGCTGCCGTCGGCGAGCCCTTCGACGGCGACGGGGTCGTCCAGCCCCGCCGGCAGCGGGAAGCCCTTGGGGAAGTGTCGCGCGGGCCGCACGGCCGCCGCGCCGCCCTCGACGTGGAAGACCTCCGTCTCCTCGGGCGTTATCTCGTAGACGCCCGCGCCTTCGGAGAAGACGCAGAAGCCGCGGTCGAGCCCCCAGTAGGTCTTGTGCGCGCGGTCGAGAATCCAGACGCCGCCCGCCGGCGCGGGCGACATGTCGAACGGCTCGAAGGGGACGCCCGCGGGGAAGCGCAGCTCGACGGGCGCGCCGCCCGCGTGCAGGTCGAAGACGAGCAGGCCGCGCGAGGCCGCGTCGCCGACGACGAGGTAGTGGTGCGTCGTCACGGCCAGCCCGGCCAGCTCGACCGGAGGCGGCTCGGGCGCGGCGACGGGCGCGAAGTCGCCCGACGGCCGGCAGTCGGCCGCGCCCGACGCGCGCGACCAGAAGACGCGCGATCTGTTCGAGCCGAGCGGGCGCCAGTAGATTTTCCGCCGGTCGCTGCTGACCCAGTACCAGTTGCCGAAGGCGTCGGCGGCCGCGCCGCGCCGCTGCTCGGGCCGCAGCGCCGCCCCGCCGCGCGCGCTGACGAAGATGACGAGCCGCGACTTCAGGCGCAGGGCGCGCGCCCCTTCGTCGTACTCGACCGCCCTGAAGACGCCGGGCTTGCCGGCGACCGCGGCGCCCGAGGGGTCGCGGCGCTCCTCGGCGCACCGCCGCCAGTCGGCGCGGCCCTTAATCAGGTGAAAGCGTGTTCCGTTGACGTCCACCTCTAAGGCTCCCTCAGCACTTGGAACGGGTGACGGGGACGGGCACGACCGTCGGCTCGGTCGTCGTGTCGGCCCCCGCGCCGAGTATTGATTCGAGCGACTCGGCCTCGCCCTCGCGCACGTCGAGCGTGTCGAGCCGCGGCAGTTGCAGCCCCTTCAAACGCTTCTGCTCGATGTCCAGCTCGGAGCCGACGCCCAGCTCCAGCGAGTTGACGAACTCGACGCCGGCGACGCGCGTCACCACGGCTTCGAGGTCTTTCTTCAGCAGCAGCTTGTTGAGCGGCCAGCCCTCCCCGTCGGGCCCGCCCGGCGGGAGCGACGAGAGGTACTGTTGCAGGCGCTCGCGCACGCCCTGGATGACCTGGTCGCGGAAGTAGCCGGCGCGCACTTCGAGCCCGACCGAGAGCGCGACCGAGACGTACTCGGGGCCGCGCACGTAAATCTCGGTCGTCACCAGCCGGCGCTCGTCGAGGTAGTCGCAGACCGTCTTGAGGAACAGGCGGTTCGGCAGCGGCCAGAGCGGGCGCGCGGTGTCGGTCGCCGGCACGACCATCAGCGTGACGACGCCCGCGAGGTTTTCGAGCTGCCGGTCGGGGTTGTAGAGCGGCAGCACCTCGACGCGCCCGACGTCCACGCCCGGCGTGCGGCGCGTGACGTCCTTGAAGTCCTGCGCGGTGACGAGCCGGTCGCGGTGGCGCAGGTAGAGCGGGATGTTGCGCTCGCCCTCCTCGACCATCTCGCCTGTGTCGCCGCCCCACGTCGCGATGGGGTTGTCAATCTTGAAGCCGCCCTGGAGGCGCACGTCGGGGCTGGTCTTGACCGCGCCGATGGCGACGTTGCCCTGCGTGCCGCCGCCGTGCTGGTAGCTGGCGCGCAGGCGGCTGCCCGCGGGCGGGCGCTCGCCGCGGTGGCCGTCGCCGAAGCGCACCTGACCCGACTCGTAGTCCACGGTGAAGACCTCGTCGGACTCGCCCGCCGAGAGCAGGTCGTCGGTCTGGAGCCAGAGCCGCCACGCGCCGTCTATGTCCTGCACTTCGAGCAGCACCGAGTCCTCGATGACGGGCGTGTTGGCGAGGACGTAAGACTGGTCGGGCTCGCCGTTGGCCGTCCCCAGCAGCTCGTTGAAGACGGGGATGGCCTGGCGGACGCGCGCGGCGTTGACGCCGACCCACGTCAGGCGCGCGCTGACGGCCGCGCCCTGGTTGCCCTGCGAAGACGAGGCGGGCTGGTTCGCCGCCTGCGCCCCCTCCTGCGGCTGCGGCTGCGGCGGCTGCTGCGCGCCCGCGGGCTGCGAGGGCGGCAGGCGCACGCGCAGCCACGTGACGAGGCGCGCGCGCACGTCGTCGTCCTCGATGCGCGGCGGGTAGTCGCCCGTCCCCTCCTGCATCGGCTCGGTGAACTCCCACGTCCGCAGCTTCTCCTTCGGGGGAAGCTCAAGCTGCACGACGCCGACGTCGGCGAGCACGTCCGGCTCCTGCACGACGCGCAGGCGCTCGTAGCGCGTGCCGGCCGAGGTCGGGTCGGGGACTTCGTAGACGAGCGAGGGGACGGGCAGGCGCGTGGCGCCGAGCCGGACGGGGACGAGCGCGGGGACGGCCGTGTCCGTGAGCGCGGGCACGACGCCGACCGAGAGCGTCTGGTTGGCGAGCGCCTCGCGCGCGGCCTCCGTGCTGACGTTCTTCGGCGCGAGCAGCGCGAGGTAGACGGCGTGGTCGCTCGTCTCGTCGCTGGAGAGGTCGAGCACGGGGTCGGGCTCGCCCGGCGTCGGCTCGCGCATCTGCGTGGACTCGTAGAAGTCGAGCTGCACCGAAGACTCGTCCGCGCCCCCGACAATCTCGTCGTCGTCGTCCTCGTCGTCGTCTTCGTCGTCGCCGTCGTCGGCCTCGGCTTGGAGCGCGGCCAGCTTGGCGGCTTTGATGGCCTGGTACTTGGCGCTGAACTCCGCGTAGCTCGGGTCTTCGGCGTCAATCTTCCGCTTGTAGTAGGCGGCGGCCTCGACGGGCAGCGCGTTGACGGGGTCGAGCGTGAGGAAGTTGACCGAGCCGGCCGAGACGACGACGCCGGCTTCGAGCGGCAGCGGCTCGACGGGCCCGCGCTCGTTGCGGACGCGGACGAGCCCCTGCGCGGGCGCGGCCTGTTGCAGCGGGATGCCGAGCAGCTGGAGGAACTTCAGGCGGTTGCGCTCGGGGATGCGGTTGGTGCGGTAGAACAGATTCTCCGTGAGGAAGGCGAAGAGCTGGACGATGGTGACGCCGGGGTCGCTGTCCAGCTCGAAGTTCGTCCACTCGGGCGTGTAGACCGGGATGCGACGCTTCGCCTCCAGCAGGAGCTGCTCGAAGTTGCGGTTGTCTAAGACGGGCAGTTGCAGCGGCATCCGTTCAGCCCTCCAGTTGCAGCGTCAGTCCGAGGCGCCCGACGGCCTGCGTGGCGACGAGGCGGAAGTGAATCTCGACGGCGACGAGGCGCGGGTCTTCGGCGTCGGGCTCGACCGTCACGCCCTCGACGGCGACGCGCGGCTCCCAGGCCCTGATGGAGTTGGTCACGGCCTCGCGGATGAGCGTGCGCGTCGTGACCGTGTTCGGCTCGAAGAGGAAGCGGCGCAGCCCGCAGCCGAACTCCTCGCGCATCAGGCGCTCGGCCGGCTCGGTCAGCAGCAGCACGCGGATGGCCTCGCGCACGTTCTCCTCGCCCTCCGACCACGCGAGCCGCCCGTCGGCGCCCACGCGCGGCGGGAAGCTCAACCCCTGTCCGAAAATGTTCTGCCTGCGCATCTCTCGAAAGCCTCGGGGCGGCCGGCTACTTCTTCGCCGCCAGCGGGATGGGGAAGCAAATCTTCAAAAGCGGTATCCACCAGAAGACGATGTTCAGGAGGATGACGATGATCATCAGCAGGATGAAGGCGCAGAGCGTGATGATGGGCAGCGAGAACGAGCAGATGAAGCCGACGTCAATGCCGCCGTCCGAGACGGAGGCGTTGTTGTCGAGGATGTCCTTCTCCTTGCCCGCGACGCCTTCGAGCTTCCTGTTCAGCTCCTTCGAGATGATGAAGCCGACGTTCTTCTTGAACTTGCGCAGCCCCGCGAGCGACACGTCCACGGGGAGCCCGACGCGGATGTTGCGCCCCGGCGCGTCGGGGTCGAAGAAGGGCGCCAGCTCGAACGACCTGGTCGGGCGGCTGACGTAGAGGCGCGGCGGCTCGCACCGGCAGCGGCAGTAGACGTAGCGCAGCACGTAGCGGTCGCCGGCCTGCGTCGAAATCTTCGGCTGCGCCACGGGGTCGGGCTTCGTCTCGGGCGCCTCGGCCAGCGCCGCCTCCACGCGGCCGCGGAAGTCGTCGTCCGTGTCCTTGTCGTCGAGCCCGGTCAGCGGGTGCTCGTCGAGGTTGTAGTCGGCGGTGAAGCCGAGCGCGGCCACGTCCGCGTCGCCCGGCTCGTTGAGCTGCGACTCCTTCGCGGCGACCTGCGCCAGCGCCGCGGCCAGCGTCAGCGTCGTGTCCTTGAACGTGGCGCGGTTCGAGCCCATGTAGTCGGCCAGCGCGCGCGACGCGCCGGTCAGCCCCGTGGTCGAGCCGTCGCGCAGCGCCGCCGCCACCTCGGGCAGGTAGAGGTCGAGGTACTCCCAGAGTTCGAGCAGCAGGTAGACCGAGACGCGCCGCGCCGTCGGCTCGGGCGCGGGCTTCAGCGGCGGGCCGAAGACGAAGGGGTTCGCCAGCGGGCCGATGAAGCGGCCGTCCAGCTCCTGTATGCGCGGGTCTTCCTGTCTGCCGGCGGGCAGCTCGGCCGAGGGCGGCGCGGCGTACGTCTCCTGGCTGGCGACGGGGATGTAGCCGAAGAAGATTTGGCGGCCCGCGCCGGTCTTCGTCTGGAAGAGCGGCAGGCGCTCCTCGCCGTCGGGAATCGTCTCGGGCTTGGCGACCGACATCCAGCCGCGCCCGGCCTCGCTCGCGTCCCAGGCGAACTCGACGCCGCCGACGCGCCTGCGCAGGACGAAGAAGACGCTCTCGCCCTCGCCCGGCCTGACCTCGCGGTCGGGGAAGCCGGCGACGCGGCAGCAGAGCGAGGCCGAGGTCAGGTAGAAGTTGCCGTGGACGGGCTGGAAGAACTTGAGCGCGTCGCGGCCGGCGGCCGGCCTGGCGAGCGAGTCGCGGAACGACTTGGGCGAGGCGGCGGCGGCCGAGGCGAGGAAGTCCTCCATGAACTTGTCGGTGGTGAACTCGTGCAGCGCCGGGCGGAAGAAGCCCCGCCGGTTCATGCCCGCCCCGCCCTGCAGCCACAGGGGCGACGGCTCCACCCAGTCGAAAGTCTCGGCCATAGGTCGCTACCAGATGTTGCCGGCGCCGGGCGTGTAGCTGGCGCTGATGACGGCGTTGCTGATGAGCGTGTCGCACTGGACGACGCCGCTGAACTTGGACATGCCGGCGTTGACGGTGACCATGCCGGCGTTGACCTCCATCGTCGCGCACTGCACCTTGACCTGCGCGGCGGCGGTGACGGTGACGCCCGACGGTTCGAGCTTGACCGAGTTGCCGCTGGCGTCTTTGACCTCGATGGAGAGGCCGCCGTCCTTCATCTCGATGGTCTGGCCGCCGGGCGTCTTGAGCGTGAGCGTCTCGGCGCCCTCTGTGTCGTCGAGCGTGATGCGGATGTCGCGGCGCGAGGCGACGGTCTTTTTGTAGTTGTTGCCCGCGCCGTCCATCTGCTCGGGCGGCGCGTCGCCGCCGTTCCAGAGCGAGCCGACGACGTAGGGGCGCCGCGCGTCGCCCGCCTCGAAGACGACCAGCACCTCGTCGCCGACGTCGGGCACGAGCCACGTCCCCCGCGCGCCCCCCGCCATCAGCGTGGCGAGCCGCGCCCAGACGTCGTAGCCGCCGCCCTCGTTGTCCGGCATCCACGGCAGCCTGACCTTGACGCGCCCCTGCGAGTCCGGGTCCCTGATGTCGGTGACGGTGGCGGGGTAAGCGCCGTAGAGCCGCGTGCGCTCCACGGCCGCCGCCACCTGTTCGAGCACGTCAAACACGGCTTTCAGCCTCCGATCCCCGGCCGCTCGACCTCGAACGAGGTGCGGTAGCCGTTCTCCTTGTCGAACGTGTGGCGCGCGAGCCGCACGTAGTACTTGCCGTCGAAGAGGTCGCCGAGCCCCGAGAGGTCGAGCGTGGAGCCGACGCGGATGCTGGCCTTGCCGTCGGCGCTGCCGCGGGCGGTGACGAAGCGGCGGGCGCGGGCGCGGTAGCGCGCCTCGGCCATCGCGCGCGCCTCGGGCTGCGAGAGCGGGACCGAGGAGGTCACGCGCTCCCTGCGCTCGGCGAGCGCCTGCGCCAGCACGCTGCTGCCCGAGCGCTTGCCGTCCAGCTCGGCCGAGACTGTGGACTCGCCGGCCTCCTCGTCGAGCGCGCTCTTGCCCGAGACGTCCCAGCCGCTGACGCGCACCGAGGTGCGCTGGTGCGAGAGGTCGGCGAGCGCCGAGAATTCGAGGAGCTGCGCGCCGTACCTGAGCGCGACCGTGCTGGTGTTGCGGCGCGTGCGCGCCTGCGCGTGGAGCGTGCGGTCGTCCACCCACAGCTCGGCGTCTATGGCGGCGGCGCGCTCGCGCAGGAAGGCGAGGTCGCTCTGGTTGACCTGCGTCAGCACGCGGTAGGTCGGCCCGTCCACGTCCACGCGCGGCGTCAGCCCGTGCTGCGACGCCACCTGGCTGAAGACGTCCGAGTCGGAGACGTCGGCGAAGGAGCGCGTGCGCCGCTCCATGCGCAGGTCCTGAAAGCGGTCTTCGGCGAGGACGGTCAGCAGCGGCTCCGAAGACTTGGGGAAGTGCGCCTCCATGCCGGTGACGCGCCCCTTGAAGACCTGCGCCTGCGCGCCGGGCGGGCCGAACTCGACCGAGAACTCCTTGCCGAAGTCGAAGGTCCGCCGGTCGAAGTAGAGGAAGTCGGCGCGGTCGTCCTTCGTCCCCCAGTTCGAGAAGGTCGCCTCGCAGCGGAAGAGGCCGAGCGTCGTCTCCTCGACGAAGAGCGAGTTGAGCTGGACGGAGAGGTCGGGCTTCGCCGCCCCGTCCACCTTGAGCGTCGGGGTCGAAGCGTAGAAGCCTGTAATCTGCGTGCTGTCCGGCATCTCCCTCTCCCGGTCGTCTTCTCAGGCCCGGCCGCGCGCCCCTTCAGTCGGCGCGCACGCGCTCGACACGCTCGCAACTCAGGCGCACGACCGCCGTAATCTCCTCGGGCCGCGGCTTCGACGGCTGCGCCGGCTGCGCCTCTTCCGCCTCGCCGCCGGCGCCGCGCGCCTTCGACTGCGGCGGCGCCTCGACCTCTATCTGAAAGTCGTTGATGATGACGGGCATCGTCCCCGAAGCTCCTTCCTCGTCAAAACTCGTCCGCCGTCAAAAGCTCTCTCTTCGTCGGCCTTCTCTTCGTCAGCCTTCTCTTCGTCAGCCTTCTCTGCGCCGGTGTCGTCAGCGCCCGAGCTTGAGGCTCGCGCCGCCGCCGAGGCTGGCGCTCGTGCTCGTGCTGGCGTTGACGCTCGCCGTGGCCGCGGCGCGCGCGCTCACGCCGGCGCTGGCGCTCGCCTTCGCCAGCGCGCTCCCGGAGACGCCGGCGCCGCCCGACACGCTCAAGCCCGCGCCGGCCGAGACGCCGGCGCCCGCGCTCACGCCGACGCTCAGGCTCGCGCCCGCGCTCAGCCCGACGCCCGCGTTGACGTCTATGAGCGCGCCGGCCGAGAGCCGCAGGGGGTCGTCAATGTTGTTGGCGGCGGCGATGCCTTTCCAGTCGCCGCTCTTGCCCTGGCTGCCGGCGAGCCCCTGTATGCTGTCGCGGAACCTGGCCGTGGTGAGCGGCGCGCCCGCGCCGCCGCCCTGGCCCTGCTCGCCGGGCAGGAACTCTATCTCCTGCCGCGAGATGCTCAGAGAGATGTTGGCGCGCAGCGGCACGCCCTCCTCCGAGAAGTATTCGAGCGTCTCGTCCATCGAGTCCACGACGCCGCGGAAGACGAAGCTGCCCCACTCGAACTGCACGCCGGGCGGGACGCGGTTGCTGCCCGAGCCGCCGCCGCTCGCCGCGTCGGCCTTGATGTAGAAGGCGACGGCCTCGGTCTTCTTCCGCACGTCCGAGCCGTCGGCCGTCGTGTCGAAGAGCAGCTCGACCGAGAGCTTGGTCGTCCCCGAGCCGACGAATTGCTTGGACGAGCCGCCCGGCTGGTCGCCGCCCGCGTTCTTGTTCGAGAACGAGACTTTGAGCGTCTGCGGGTTGAACTGCACGTCCACCGTCTTCGACGGGTCGCCGTCCTTCGCCGCCTTCTGGTTGGCGTCCCACTTGATGTGCCTGAGCTTGGCCCTCTTCGGCGTCGTCACAATCGGTCGAGCCCCCTTTCACGGCGTCCTGATCTTCAGCGAGCGGTAGGCTATTTGCGCCTCCTCGACCGCCACCTGGCCGTCCTTGGCGCTCAGGGCCGCGCCCTTGATCTTGACCGGCAGGCAGCCGTAGAGGCTGAAGCGCAGCGCGGGCGCGCCCGCGTTGTTGAGCATCGTCACCTGGCCGAGCGCGGTGAGCCCGCGCCGGTTGGCGCCCTGGCCTTCGTTGAGGCCGCCGGCCGCCGCGTTGAACCACTTCCAGAGGTCGAGGTTCGAGGTCATCCCGCGCTTGAGCGTGAGCTGGCCGTAGGTGACGGGGCCGGGCAGGTGAATCTGTTCGAGGTTGTTGCCGCCCTCGCGCACGGTCTTCGGCTCCATGGACATCTCCAGCCCGTCGCACTCGGCGAACTGCGCGTCGCAGAGCGGGCTGGTCAGCCCCGCCGACTGCGGGTCTTCGACCACGAGCTGGACGTCGAAGCGGAACGCGGTGAACGGGTAGTCGTCCCAGTCGGCCATCTCGTCCCTAGCCCTCCCGCGCCTGGAGCAGGTCTTCGGCCACGCGCGTCAGCAGCACGGTGATGAACTCGGTCGGCTGGCTCGGCGCGACCTGTATCTGCGCGACGAAGCGCCCGGCGTCCACGCTCGGCGGCGGGTTGACGCTCGCGTCCGTCAGCACGTTGAAGGACTGCTCGGGGCTCGCGCCGGCGAAGGCGCCGAGGCCGTGCATGAAGAGCAGCGCGTCCTCCAGCACGAGCTGGACGCCGCGGCGGAAGCGCTGGTGGTTCGTCTCGAAGCCGAAGTCCATGCCGCGCTCGACGACGAACTTGCGGATGAGGATGAGCAGTCGGCGGACGGAAATCTGGAGCCAGATGGCCTCGTCCGAGAGCGTGTGCGCGCTCATCGCGCGGAAGTCGCGCGCCTCGCGCCGGACGAGGTTGAACTGAAGCTCGAAGAGGTCGGCCCAGTCCGCGGTCGGAATCTCGGGCGCGAGGCCGAGCACGCCCGTCAGCGCGACGTTGGCGGGCGCGACCCACGCCTGCCGCTCGCGCTCGCGCGCGGCTATCATCCCGCAGGCCGCGCCCTCGGGCGGGACGGCGCGCACGCGGTCGGCCGCCGCGTCGTCGGCCAGCAGCAGCCACGGATGGTAGACGCCCGCGTAGCTCAGGTCGGCCACGTCGCGCGCGTCCGTGTAGACCGTGCGGCGCGCGGGCAGGCCGAGGCGCGCGCGGAACTCCTCCTGCCAGCGGACGCAGTGGCGCTTCTCGTAGAAGTGCGGCAGCGCCAGCAGCGCGAAGGCGTCGCGGCGCGCGTGGCAGAAGTTGAGCAACGCGTGGTGTAGGCCGACGACGCGCGCAAGCTCGCCGAGGTACTGCGCGTCCGTCTCGTCGTTCGGGTCGAGCGCGACGACGAAGGGGAGCTTGGGGCTCGCGAGCGCGGGCTGCTCGGGCTGCGCGAAGGGCGAGGAGGCGGCGGCGTCCGGCGCGGGCGCGGGCGGCTCGCAGAGCCGGAACTTCGAGAGGTCGGGCGGCTCGGGCGCGGGCGCGGGCGCGGGCTCCGGCTCGGGCTCCGGGACGTGCTCGGCGGGCCACTCGCGCTGGACGGCCTCGGGCAGCGCGACGAGCGCCGCCTCGCCGACGAAGAGCAGGCTGTGCAGCCCCTTCAGACGCTTGTCCTGAATGTAGTAGCGGTCGAACGCCTGCGCCATCAGCGAGTCGCCCGCCGGCGGCTGGTCGGAGAGGTCGCGCACAAGCTCGCCGTCCACGAAGAGCGTCGGGTCGAACTCGTCGAGGTCGTCCCGCCCCGTCTCCCCTTCGAGCGGGCCGCGGATGTCGCCCTCGTCGAGCACGGAGGCCATGCCGAGCGGGAGGAAGGTCAGCCCCGCGCCCTCGACCGGCGAGAGCAGGCCGGCCAGCGCGCCGGCGTCGAGCTGCGCCAGCCGCGTCGGCTCGACGTGCGCCGCGCCGCCGATGGCGCGGAAGACGTCGGCCGTCTGCGCGGCCGACGCGCCCTGCGACCCGCGTCCGGCCGCCGCGCGCGAGCCGCCCGCGCCCGACTCGCCGCCCTCGACCGTGCGGCGCAGGCTGCTCGACTCGGTCAGCACGGCGTCGCCCCAGAAGCGCGGGCTCCCCTCGTTGAAGGAGAGGTCTTCGACGGCCGGGCGGCGGTCTTTGCCCTCGCGCAGCAGCAGGTCGAAGCGCAGGCGCTCGACGGCGAGGAGCGACGACGGCGGCGTCTGCGGCAACGGCTGCGCGGGCAGGCGCAGCGCGTGCGGCGCCCGCGCGAAGGCCACGGCCGGCCCGCCCGAGTCCTTCGACACGCCAACGTCCGCCACCGGCAGCAGCAGCGTGACGTTGTCTGCCAGTTCGAGCCGCAGCGCGTCGCCCGCGGCGATTAGCCCCGAGTCGGGGCCCGCCATCCTGAAGAAGAAGCGCGGGCCGAAAGAGTCGCCGCCGCCCTCCTCGGCGTCGAGCTTGCCGGTGACGAAGAGGGGTTCGAGCCCCGAGGGCGTCAGGCGGTCAACGCGGACGACGGGCGGCAGCGCCGCCGGCGCGAGCAACTGCCACGTGCGCCGCGTCAGCAGCTCGACGCGCCCGGCGTCGGCCGTGCGGCGCGCCTCCTCGACGGGGAAGAGGTACTGCCGGCCGCCGTTGAAGCCGAGGCGCAGCACGTCGCCCGGCTGAATCGCCTCGGGCGCGCTGCCCGTCGCCCACAGCACGCGCTCCTTAAAGCCGCCGCCCTCCGAGAGCGGCGCCAGCACGCTGAAGACCGCCTCGGGCGGCGACGCGTTGTTCAGCCGCAGCGGCATCGGCGTCGAGCGCAGGCGCGCGCCGAGCCGCAGCGCGGCCGACCAGCGCCCCTCCGAAGAGGCGTAGACCGAGGCCGGCGCCGGCGGCGCGTCGCCCGCGCCCGGTTCGTACCCGCCCGCGAGCGCGACCACGCCGCCGAGCCGGAAGAGCGTCCGCGTCGAGGCGCGCCCGGCGACGCGCACGACGTAGCAGCGCCGCCCGCCCTGCGCGAAGAAGGACGCGACGGCCGAGGGCAGGTTGGCGTAGACCGTGCGCCCCTCCGGGTCGAGCGCGACGCCGAGGTCGCCGCCGAAGACGGCGCGGTAGGCGTCGAGGTCTTCCACGGCGACGGGCCAGTCGAGCGGCCCGCGCTCGGCGTAGCCGACGAAGGCGGCCACGTCCAGGCGCGGCAGCCCCGACCCCGGCGGCCGCCGGCTCGGCAGGAAGTAGACCCCCGGCAGGCGTATGTTGGACGCTCGTATCATGTCGCGTTGTCTGCTTCTCGGGGGGCGGCCGCGAGGGGGCGCCCGTTCGTGGCGGCGCGCCCCGCGCGGGCCGTGCGGGCTACTCGATGCTGAGGCTCTCGCAGGCGAGCACCATCTCCTCCATCGCCACGTCCGTGCCGCCCTTGGCGTTGAGGGTCGGGCCCGTGTACTTGGTCGGGCGGGCGTTCAGGAGCCGCCACGTCATGACGGGGCCCGAGTGGTCCTCGGCCATCAGCTCGATGGTCACCTGGTCGAGAACGCCGTCCTGCGCGCCGTCGCGCACGTCCTTGATCCAGGCGAAGAAGTCCGTGGCGCCGATGAGGCCGCGCTTGAGCGTCACGTCCGTTACCTTGTAGATGCCGGTCATCTTGCGGACGTGGTTCTGCGGGTCGTTGCCGTTGCGGTACTCGGCCACGGTCGCCTCGATGCCGAGCCCCGTGATCTCCTGAAAGCCCGCGCGAATCGTCTCGGCCCCGCCGAAGCGCGTGGCCGTCACGCGGAAGTTGAACCCGCCGTACGGGGTGTCGCGGTTGACTGCCATGATTTCTGTCGCTCCCTTTCTCGAAGCTCTCGGCCGCCGGCTGTCGGCCGGCGGCTAACAGCCGGCGGCCCTCATTTAGACCTTGCGGTCGGCCGTCCACTGGCCGATGCGGAAGATGACGAACTCGGCCGGCTTGACGACGGCGACGCCGACGAGGCAGATGAGGCGGCCGTTGTCGAGGTCGTTCTGCGTCATCGTCGAGCGGTCGCAGCGGACGAAGAACGCCTCCTCGGGCTTCGAGCCCATCAGCGCGCCGCCCCGCCACTCGTTGAAGAGGAAGTCCTCGACCGTGCGGCGGACGTTGGCCCACAGCGACTCGCTGTTGTTCTCGAAGATGGCCCACTGCGTGCCCTTGTCCACCGAGTGTTCGAGGTAGGCGAAGTAGCGCCTGACCGAGATGTACTTCCACTCGGGGTCGGAGCTGATGGTGCGCGCGCCCCACAGCCGGTAGCCGCGCCCCTCGAAGAAGCGGAAGCAGTTGACGCCCTCCGGGTTGAGCACGTCCTGCTGCGCCTTGTTCAGCAGCGTCTCGAAGCCGATGGCGCCGCGCACGACCTCGTTGGCCGGGGCCTTGAAGACGCCGTGCTCGACGTCGTTGCGCGCGTAGATGCCGGCGACGAAGCCCGACGGCGGCAGCTCTATCTCGCGCACGCCGTCCGGGTCGTTCGGGTCGAGCACCGTCACCCACGGGTAGTAGAGCGCCGCGTGCTTCGAGTCGAACTTGCCGCGGAAGTTCCTGACCTCGGAGAGCGCGAAGGCGTCGGGCGAGTCGAGCACGGCCACGCGGTAGCGCATCTTCTCGACGTGCGTCAGCAGGTGCGAGGTTATCTGGCTGGCGCGCGTGTCGTTGTTCACGCCGTCCTGCGCCGACTGGTAGGAGTAGCCCGGCGCGGCGACGATGGATATCTCGTCCACGCCCTCGAAGGCGAACAGCCCCGTCATGGCCGCGCCGGTGTCGCTGCCGCGGTAGGTGTTGGCCGTCGGCAGCCGCCCGTCGCTCCCTCCCGCGAGCGTGACCGTGATGGTCAGCTCGGAGGGCGAGGGGCGGCTCGGCGGGCTGAGGCTCGACAGCTCGGAGTCGGCGGCGACGTGGCGGCGCAGCGTGCCGGTGAGGCCGGCGCCGAGCAGCGCCTCGGCCAGCGCCGACCCGGTCTGGTCGCCCAGGCCGCCGAGGTCTATGGCGAACGGGACGTGCAGGTAGCGGTTGCGCGACTCGGGCTCCTGCTGGAAGTAGTTCGAGAGCGAGTTGCGCGCCCCCGGCCCGAAGGAGAACTCGCCTATCAGCTCGTCCGAGCTGAAGCGGCCGGGGCGGCGCACGCTGACGATGACGGTGACGAGGTGGACGCCGTAGTTCTCGCGCTCGACGAAGCGCGAGACGCCGAAGGGCGACACGCCGGCGTTGTCGAAGGTGACGACGCCGGCCTCGTCCTTCGTCACGTCGTAGAGCCCCTCGGCCACGGGGTTGGTCGTCGGCCCCTGCGCGGGCGAGCCGGTCGGGACCTGGTTGATGAGGACGAGGTCGTGGCTCGTCAGCCCCGAGACGACCGTGTTCCCGTCGGCGTCGGCCGTCAGGACGTTGGGCCCGACCTTGACGGTGAAGGTGATGCGCATGTCGCCGCCCGCGCCGGGGAAGCGCGCGATGACGGGCGGGGCGGGCGAGCCGGTCGGGACCGAGTGGCCGAGGCCGGGCTCGTCCGCCGGGTCGCCGTCGGTGTCGTACTCGTAGACGCGCGAGACGTAGAGCTTGGTGCCGCCGTTGTCGAAGAAGGCGCGGACGGCGTGCGCCATGAAGTTGTGCTGCGTCTCCTGCCCGGCGTCGCCCTCGAACACGAGCGGGTCAATGCCGCCGTAGATGCGCTCGAAGTCGGCGAAGCTGGTCAGTAGCTCGGGCTCGCCGCCGACGGGCCCGTAGCGCGTCGGCCCGACGAAGCCGGTGACGGTCGTCGAGACGCCCTCGATGGACTTGGAGCGGAAGCTGACCTCTTCCACGTACACCCCTGGCGCAAGATACTCTGGCATGTGAAGACCTCTCTTTCGTTTATGGCGAGACGACCGCTGGCGGGACGAGCCACACGCCGGAGTCCGTTGCCCCAGAGGTGCGCGCCACCAGGTCTTTGCCGAATTCGATTTCCGCCTCCAGCGCCGCCGCGGGCGGCCCGGGAGCGCCCGCGGCCGCGTAGACCCCGGCGGCGGACTGGTTCAAAAGCGACGGGAGGACGGGGAGGCAGCGCGTCGCCGCCGACCCGGGCGGCCGGTCGGTCAGCCCTAGCGTGTGCCCCGTCAAGAGTTCGACCCTCCCGCGCTCGTCCGTGTTGATGAACTGCTGGCCCTGCGGCTCGTAGAAGAAGCGGAGCGTGAGCGGCCAGCGCAGCTGCGAGATGGTCTGCCGCCCCGACGTGTTCGGCGACGTGACCGAGACGCCCGCCGGCGGCTTCAAAGGGTTCGGCTCCGGCAGCAGCAGCGCGAACTCGCCGCGCCAGTCGGCGAGCGCGACGTAGACCGTGGGCGGGCTCGTCGCCTCGTACTCGGCCTCGACGCGCGCGAACCGCGCCGGGCCGGGCGAGCCGTCGGCGAGCGGCCGCGTCGCGTCGCGCAAGCCGCCGCGGATGGCCGTCAGGCCGGGCGCGCGCGCCGCCGCCGGGGCGGGGAAGAGGAAGGTGGTCATCAGCCGCCGGCGCGGCAGCGTCAGCCGCATCGCGTAGGGGAGGTAGCGCCCCGCCGCGTCCTCGACGAAGACGGCGAACTCCAGCCCCGCGGGCGACGCGGGCGGGCTCGTCTCGAAGGCCGCGTCGTCGCCGAACTCGTACTCGCGCAGCCCCGGCAGCCCGCGCAGCGCGTAGACGCCCGAGCGCGTGAGCCCCGCCGCGCTCGGGCGCGCCGGCCTGTCCCACGGCAGCGCCGTCACCGACAGCCCCGAGGAGACCTGCGCGCGCGTCGCGATGTCCACGCAGCGCAGCCCGAGCGGCGCCGTCCGCGCCAGCGTTTCGAGCTGTTTGAAGGTGACGGGCACTTTAGTCTTCAAGCCCCCTTGAGCGCGCCGTACTCGAACTGGCGGCGCCTGACCGGCTCGCCCGCCGCCGTCTCGTAGAGCGACTCGATGCGGACGACGCGGGCGACGTACGGGATGGAGAGCTGGTACTCGGCGCCGAGGTCGTCCCAGATGCGCATCAGCTCCTCGTTGGTGAGCTGCCCGGCGACCAGCTCGACCGTCTCGTCGCCGCGGAACGTCTCGGCGCGCACGCCGTTCAGGAGCGAGGAGGAGAGGACGGGGCTGTCTTCGAGCAGCCGCAGGGCCCAGCCGAGGATGGCGTGCTGGAGCGAGGGCTTCGGCGCCCAGACGGTGATGAAGAAGTGCAGGTCGAGCGGGAGGAGCTGGCGGCGCACGTTCCCCACCGGGTCTTTGACGAGCGGCGAGCGCTGCGTGCCGTTGACGTGGACGCGGTAGAGGAAGAGGCTCACGCCCTGCGCCATGTGGTTCTTGAAGTCCTCCGTGCCGTAGACCTCGAACTGGAGGTTCGACGAGGGCTCGATGAGGTCCGGGCGGTAGGACTCCTGCAACAGCCGCATGACGGCGTCGCAGGTCACCTGGATGGCGTGAAAGTCGGCCAAGTCTGTCCCGCTCCCTCTAAGCCTTCGTCGTCGCCTTCGCCGCCCCGGCCCGGCCGGCGCGCGGCGCGGGCCGCGGCGGCGGGACGAGCGGGCGGTAGACGAACTCGCGGCCGCCGCTCACCGTGACGGCGCGCTCGTCGCGGCGGATGAGCCGCAGGTGGTGGAGCCGCCGCAGCCGGTTGCTCGCCGCGCTCGGCAGCAGCCCCATGCGCTCGCGCAACTCCCTCGAAGTCAGCCCGCGCGAACGCTCGACGGCGCGGAGCGTGTCGCGCTCGGCCGCCGTCAGCTTGCCGAAGTTGTGGCGCGCGCCGCCGCGGTCTATGACCGGGATGACGTCGCCGCCGTGGCGCGCCACCATCTCGATGGCCTCGGCCACGTCGCGCGAGCGCGTGTCCACGCGGAAGACCAGAAAGCGCTCCTCGAACTTCGCCGTGCGCAGCACGTCCACGACCGAGAGCGCCTCCTTCAAAGCCTGGTAGCTGGCCTGGCGGACGCGGCTCAGGTCCACGAGCAGCAGCCCCTCCTTCGGCAGCGCGCGCAGCCGCTCGAAGACGGCGCGGTAGATTTTGTGCCCCGCCTGCGCGCCGAAGAGCATCCCGCCGGGCGCCATCGCCGCGGCGTCGAGCCTGTCGGTGAAAGGGCCGGCCGCGCCGGCCGCCCTCTTCCGTTTGGGGGGCGTGGGGCTCAACTCGTGACACTCCGCGCGGCCCGCCGCCTGTGCCTTCCGGGCGAGCCGCTGAACCGCTGGGGGGCTCCGTGGCGCCCGTGGCGCTGGCTGCGCCGGCGGCGGCGCCGGCGGGGCGGCCGTCCGGCGCGCGTGGCGGAGCGCTTTGTGTGCCGAGGCGGGCTTATGATGTCACGGGCGGCGCGGGAAAACTTGGCGGATATTTTTCGGCTTGCGGCAATTCTTTCGATTCGCCGCGGAACTTGCGCGGCGAGCGGCGGTAGGCCGCGCGGAAGACGCGCTCGAAGTGCGAGAGGTCGTTGAAGCCGACTTCGAGCGCGACGCGCGTGACGGGCATCTCGGTGCGCGAGAGCAGCTCGGCGGCGCGGCGCAGGCGCACGCGCCCGAGGTAGTTGACGAAGCAGACGCCGAGCCGCTCGCGGAAGACCTTGCTGAAGTGGCAGCGGCTGTAGCCGGCGGCGCGCGCCGCGTCGTCGAGCGTGATGGGCTCGCTGTAGCGCTCCTCGATGAGTTCGAGCGCGCGGCCGATGCCGGGCCCGGCCGCCGCCGACTTCGGCTCGTAGAGCTTCAGCGTCGGCGAGACGGCCGAGCAGTTGAACCCCTCTTCCACCTCCTCGGGCGCGCGCGGCCCCGCGCCGTCGGCGCCGCCGGCGGCCGCGCCGCCGACGAGCGCGCTCACCAGCGCGTCCTGCCCCGTCCCCGGGCCGAGCGCGACGACCGGCGTGTCGCGGCAAATCTCCCACGCGCCGCGCGCCACGCCCTCCCACCCGAGCCGCGTCGAGCAGCCCGAGAGCAGGATGAGGTCGACGGGCGCCATCCGCAGCGCCGTGGGGATGTCATCGAAGAGCAGCGTGTAGAGCACGCTCCAGCGGTTCGCCATCGCCGAGGCGATTATCCTGCCGCAGTCGCGCCAGGGGCCTACGGCCAGCAGTGTCTTGGGCATCGGGTCGTCTCCGCCGGGGACGCCCCCGCCGCGGCGGACGCCGAAGCGCCCGCCGCCCGTCGCGCGGCGGCCCGGAATGAATGCGTTTAGTGCTTTTTAGTAAACGCGCCCCCGACCCGCCGGCCGCTCAGGACAAAGCGGCGCCCGCGCGCGCTCGAAGGCGCGGGGTCGTCGCCGTGCGGGCGGCGGGTCGGGTTCGCTTCAGGAGGGGAGGCGCCGGCGCGCGCGCCGCGGAGTCGCGGCGGCGGCCGTTCGCAGGCGGAGACGTTTCGGGCGGAGTGGCGTGGCCGGTCGGGCCGCGGTCGCGGCGCGCGCGCGGCTGTCGGTGGAGGGGTTTGAGTGCGTCACGGGTAAGGCTCTCCTGTAATGGAATTTGAGCCGCCACCGCACTTTGCGCTAGGATACCTGCTGCGGGCGATGTATCTCCGGCGCGGCATGCGGCGGCAGTTACATTGTCACGGGCCCCGTCGCTATTTTGCAGATAGCGTCGGGGCTTCTTCGTATGGTTGGTCGTCGGGATTGCAGGCCCTCGCGTCCGAACCGCGGGGCGCCGAGGTAGGCCGTCAGGCCGCCCGGCCGGCGCGCGTCTCGGTTGAGGCGAACACGGGGCGTCGGTGTCAGTTTAAAAGAGCAAAGTGGAACGCTGACGATTCGAGAGGCATCAGTCCATGAACGCTTGCGGGGCGAAAGCCGAAAAGGGCGAGGGGGTTTGATTTGATTTCAGGGCGACGGGGAGGATAAGCCCAACACGCCGGGATGTCAACAACAATTTTGCCATTCGCGCGTTTTCTAAAACGCGCTTCGCCCACGCCGCGCGCGGCCTGAACCTGAGCGCCGCCGGCCGCCGCGCGCGCCCGAAAGTCCGCCGCGTCGCGTTGAAAACCCGCGCGCCTGCAAACACTTCCGGCCTCCCGAACGGTCGAAGAAGCCCCGCCCCAGGGCGAGCCAGAAAACGCGCCACGGGCCCGCCTTAAATGCGCTTCGCGCTCGCCTTCGTCAACCCACGCGCGGCCGCGCCGACTTTCCGCGAGGGCGCGCGGGCGGCCGCGGCCGACGCCGCCTGAAGCCCCTGCGTCGCGCGCTAGCTGAGGCGGTAGGCGACGAGGCGCTCGCCCTTCGAGACGTAGAGCAGGCCGGCGGCCTCGTCGCTGATGAAGCGCTCGTCCGGGTCGCCGAGCCGCACCTCGCGCGCGGCGCGCCCCGAGTCAATGTTGACGCCGACGAGCCCGCGCCCGCCGCCGCGCAAAGACGTGTAGAAGTACATCCAGCGCCCGCGCAGCGCCGCGAGCCGCTGCGTCCGCATCAGGAAGCGCGAGAGGCGCGCCAACTGGCTCGAAGGGTCGAGCCGGTCGAGCAGACGTTCAGACACGTCGCCCGCCGAAGGCGCCGACCCCAGCGTCATGCGCGGCCGCGACGCGACGCCGCCCAGACTCGCCGCCCCGCGCCGCACGCGCGACAGCGCGCCGAAGGTCGAGAGCCGCTCGGCCGCGTAAGAGCGCGCGTAGTTGCGCGAGTAGTCGGAGGCGAGGCTCGTCAGGTCGGCGAGCGTGACGTGCGCGGCCAGCCCCGACGAGCGCAGGCCGTTCAAAGCGCCGACGAGGCGCGCGCCGCGGAAGACGGTCGAGGCCGCGCCGCCGTAGCGGAAGTAGAGCGACGCGGCGCGCGCCGCCACCGCCGTCACCGTGCGCAGCAGCCCGCGCCCCGGCGGCTCGTGCCGCTCGCGCCACAGCGGCGTCGCCGACGCGCCGTCGAACGCCGCCAGCTCGTTCTTGCCGCCGAGCACCACCTCGCCCCGCTCGTTCAGAAGCATGAAGGCCGCCGCCTCGACGTTGTGCGACACCTTCAGGCGCCGCTTGCCCGTCGCGGAGTCGAGCAGGATGAGGTCGTCGCGGTCGGCGATGGCGGCCGTGCCCGCGTTCGGCAGCGCGAGGTTCGTCAGCCCCTTGTCGGCGCCCTTGTAGCGCCAGATGGTCTTGCCCGTCGCGGCGTCGATGGCGCTGACGCCGTAAGGGCCGCGCGCGACCGTCTCGCCGTCTTCGAGCCGCGTGAACTGCCCGCCCGTCCTCACGTAGAGCACGCCGCCCGCGAGCACCATCTCGGGCGTCAGCCCCAGGTCTTTCGACTCCCAAGCGACCTCGCCGTCGGCGCGCGACACGGCGCGCACGCGGCCGCGCCCCGAGATGTAGACGAAACGCTCGTCGGCCAGCGGGTCGGCCTCGGTGAGCGCGAGCCCCTCCTCGTTGACGCGGAACTTCTCGCGCCTGCGCTCGCGTCCCGTGCGCGCGTCGAGCGAGGTCAGCCCCTCGTAGAAGAGGTAGAGGCGGCCGTCGAGGAACGCGGGCGGGCGGTAGTTGTCGAGCGTGTAGGGGACCTCCTTGTCCCCGTCTTCGCCCCACGCGACGGGCATCATCTCGACTTCGCTCTCAAGCTCGCGCTTCCAAAGCTCGTCGCCCTTCGCGATGTCGAAGACGTGCAGCTCGGGCTTGCGCTTGAAGCCGGCGCGCGGCCTCGACTTCGCGTCGCGCGCGAAGACGGCGGCGAGCAGCCCCGCGTCCGGGTCGTAGGCCGTCTGCATCACCGCGCCGCGCACCTTGTCGCTGCGCCACAGCGCGTCGCCGGTCACGAGGTCGAGCGCTTCGAGGCGCGTCCTGCCGCCGCGCTCGATTGTGGCGAGCAGCAGGTCCGTGCCGGGCACGGCGGCCACGTCCGTCTCGTCGAGCCGCGTGTCCCTGCGCCGCCAGAGCACGTCGCCCGTCTCGGCCTCGACGCCGTAGAGCGACTTCTCCGTCCCGACGACGAGCACGCCCACTTCCGTCGTCTGGTAGAAGCGCACCGCCGAGTCCAGCTTCGTCGCCCAGGGCTCGGCCGCGCGCGCGGCCGAAGCGCCGAGCGCGAGCGCGCAGACGACGAGCGCCGCGCGGAACATCCTGTGTAGAAGCGCGAGCGCGCCGGCGGACGACCCGGCGAGGCGCGACTCCGGAAGGCTTTTTAAAACTCGCATGGCACTACCCATAAGGAAACAATCGCGGACGGGAGACGGCGCGAATTTCGTCAGCAGGACTTTCGTCAACGCGCGCGGGGAGAGCGTGGCCTTCAGTCTACCAGCGAAAGGAACTCGGTCAGAATCCTCTCGGTGATGCCCCAGATGAGGCCGTGCTCCGAGGGGTAGGCCGGCCACTCGCGCTCGGCGCCGGCGAAGACCATGCGGAAGACGGCCGAGCGCCCGCCGCGCTTCAGCTCGTCAACCGGGACCCAGAAGGCCGCGGCGACCTCCTCGTTCAGCTCAAGCTCCAGGGGCGCGGCCGCGCCCGCGTGGTATTCGGGGGGCGCGACGGCGACGAACGGCGTCACCGAGACGCGCGGCGCGAGCGGGCTCTGCGGCTTGACCGTGCCGAGCCGGCCGAGCACCTCGCCGCCCGCGCCTAAATTCAGCCCGACCTCCTCCAGAGTCTCGCGGACGGCCGTCGCCAGAAGGCTCTCGTCCTCCGGCTCGACGCGCCCGCCCGGCAGCGCCAGGTGCCCCGACCAGTGGTCGCGCTCGCGCTCCGAGCGTTTGATGACGAGCGCCTGCGCGCCCTCCGCCCCGCCGCGCAGCACGAGCGCGACCGCCGCCTGCCGCAGCGCGCCCCGCGCGTCCGCGCCGACGGCGCGCGCCTCGTCCGCGCCCATCTCGGCGGGCGCGAGCCCGCCCTCCCGCGCGCGCGCCCGCAGCCGCGTCAGCAGATTCGAGAACTCGCTCATCCTTTGGCTGGCACTCATCCCCTTACCCCGAACTCCTTACCTGTGATGCGCGCGGCGGCGCGCGCGGGCCGCCGGCTTATCTCCTGACGAGCCTCAGTCTTTCGAGGCCGTCGAGCCGCGCGACGCGGCCGCCCTCGCCCACCGCCCACGCGGCGTCGCCCCGCGGCGTGACGGACACGGCGTGGAAACCTTCCTTGCCCAGACTGCGCCAGACCGCGCCGCCGTCCGCAGAGAAGTCCGAGCCCGAAGGCCCGACCGCGACGAGCGCCGGCCCGCGCGAGCCGTGCACGAGCGCGACGCCCGACCTGTAGCCGCCGGGCCCGCCGGCGCGGGCCACCGCCTGCCACGTCCGCCCGCCGTCCGCGGTCAGGGCGGCGCCGCCCTCCGCGTCCTGCTCCTTCGTGTAGTCGCCGCCGACCGCCACGCCGCGCCCGCGGCCCCAGAAGGCGAGCGAGAAGACGCCCGCCGCCTTGCCGCTCGCCAGCGGGACGGGCGTCGCCGCCCACGTCCGCCCGCCGTCCGCCGAGCGGAAGACGCGCGGCCCCGCCGGGCCGCCCGTCCCGAACCACGCGTCGGACGAGCCCGAGACGGCGACGCACGTCCCGCTCGCCGCGAACCCGCCCTCGTCGGCCAGCGCCGGCGGCATCCCCGCCGGGTCAATCTCACGCCAACTGCGCCCGCCGTCCTCCGTCCTGACGACGAGGAAGCGGCCCCCCACGGGGTCGCTCATGGCGACGCCGCGGCGGCTGTCCCAGAAGGCCATGCAGTCGTAAAAAGCGCCGGCGCGGCCGTTCTGAAACTGTAGCCGCCACGTCCGGCCGCCGTCGGTCGTCTTGTAAATCCGCGAGCGCGCGCCCTCGCCGATGGCGAGCAGGTAGGCCGTCTCGGCGTCGAAGGCGTCCACGTCGCGGAAGTCGAGTTCGGCCGCGCCGGGAACCTGCGCCGCACGCCAGGTCTTCCCGCCGTCGGTCGTGCGCGCGTAGGTTCCGTTCGCGCCGCTCGCCCACGCGACGCGCGCGCTGACGGCGCTGACGCCGCGCAGCCTGACGCCCGTCCCGGAAGTCTGCGCGACCCACTGCGCGCGCGCCTCCGCGGCGCAGAGGACGAGGAGCAGCGTGACGGACAGGGGCTTGAACAGTTTAAACATAAGACTTTGCGGCGCCGTTTACGTGTCTTGGATGACGGGGGGCGCGGGCGCGCTGCTACCTTACAACAGAAAGGGGGAGAAGCGAACGCGGGCGGGCGCGGGGCGGGGCGGGCAACTCGGGGGTGGGGGGAAACATCTGAATTTGCAACAAGTTACTCCCCCCGCCTTGAGTTTTATTGAGAAACCCCTGAAACTAAACGGACGGGGGCTCGTACAGTTTCCCGACCCTGTTTTGCGGCGCCGAGAGCGCCTTTTTGTCAGACCCGTTAAATTGATGAAAATACTCGTTCCCCGAATCCTCCTGGCCTCCCTCTTCGTCTTCGCCTCGGTCACGGCCGCCAGCGCGCAGTCCAAAAAGACGGCGAAGGCCGCCGCGCCCGCCAGGGCCGAGCAGGCCGAGCAGCCCGGCGACTTGCAGAAGTTCCGCCAGGACTTCATCAAGGCGGCCGAGGAGTACCGCGCCAGCCTCGTCGAGCTTTCCGCCTCTTACGAGACGAGCCTCAAGAAGCTGACCGAGAAGAACGAGCAGTTGAAGGGGCTCTACACGGACGGCCTCATCGCGCGCAGGGAGTTCGAGGCGAGCGAGGCCGAAATCGCCGCGGCGCGCGCGCGCGTCGAGGAGATGCGCGTCGAGATTGCGCGGGCCGACGAGACGCTAATCGCCGCGCGCAAGCCGGTCGAAACCTACACGGCCGCGCCCGTCGAGACGGCGCGCGCGCAGGTGGCGTGGACGACGGGGAACGTCACGCTCGACAACCTCATCCGCTTCAACGGCCAGCGTTACGGCGTTGACCCGTACCTCATCTACTGCGTCATGCGGCAGGAGTCGGGCTTCCGCACGGGCGCGACCAGCTACGCGGGCGCGCAGGGGCTCATGCAGTTGATGCCGGGGACGGCGGCGCGCTACGGCGTGTCGAACCCCTTCGACCCCGCGCAGTCCATCCGCGGCGGCACGCGCTACCTGGCCGACCTGCTGCGCCTCTTCGGCGGGCGCGTTGACCTGGCGCTCGCGGGCTACAACGCCGGCGAGGGCGCGGTGATGAAGTACGGCCGCCGCGTCCCGCCCTACGCCGAGACGCAGAACTACGTCCGCACCATCGGCGCGCGCTACGCGCAGAGCGGCGGCGCGGGCGTCACGCTCACGGGCAAGTCCGCGGGGCGCGAGGCGAAGAGCAACCGCAAGTAGCGACACTCCAGAGTAACGCCGGACGGCGAGGGCGGGGCTTCGGCTCCGCCCTTTTCTGTTCTGCCCGGGCGCGCGTCGCCTTCGTCTTCGCGCCGGCGGGCGGCGGGCGGCGGCCCACTTGCGCGCGACCCGCGTTGGCGTATGATGGAAGCCTTCGTCCGTGGTTCTAAAGCATCAACGTGAAGTCTGAGGGGGAGGTCATCTGCGATGAGAGTCACGCTTAAGGTTTGTGCGCTGGCGACGGCGCTGTGCGTGCTGCTGCCGCCGTGCGCGGCCGCCCGGCAGGGCGCGGGGCAGGGCGCGGGAGAGGGCGCGGGAGAGGGCGCGGGACAGGCGGCGCAGGGGGCTGAGCTGGCCGAGCTGAACGCCAGGATTCGGAGGTTCGCGCCGACCGTCATCACGGCCGACACGTCGCGCCTCTCGGCGGGCGACCGCCGCGCGCTGGCGAAAATCATCGAGGCCGCGCGCCTCTTCGACCCGCTCTTCCTGCGCCAGGTCTGGAGCGGCAACGTCGCGCTGCAAAGCCGGCTGGAGGCCGACACGACGCCGCTGGGGCGCGCGCGCCTGCACTACTTCCGCATCAACGACGGCCCCTGGTCGCAGCTCGACGAGAACGTCGCCTTCCTGCCCGGCGTCCCGCGCGAGAAGCCGGCGACGGCCGCGCACTACCCCGACGACATGACCAGGCAGGAGTTCGAGGCGTGGGCGGCGACGCTCCCCGAGGCGGAGAAGCATAAGGCCACCGGCTTCTTCCACGCCGTCCGGCGCGACGCGGCGGGCAAGCTCAGACTCGTCCCGTACAGCGAGCAGTACCGCGAGTTTCTCGCCCCCGCGGCGGCGCTGCTGCGCGAGGCGGCCGGGCTGACCGACAACGCGACGCTCAAGAGCTTCCTCTCGAAGCGCGCCGACGCCTTCCTCTCCGACAACTACTACGAGTCGGACGTGGCGTGGATGGATTTGGACGCGCCGATTGACGTGACCATCGGCCCTTACGAGACATACTCGGACGGCCTCTTCGGCTACAAGGCGGCGTTCGAGGCTTACGTCACCCTGCGCGACGAGGCCGAGACGGCCAAGCTGGCGCGCTTCGGCGGGCTCTTGCAGGAGCTTGAGAACAACCTGCCGCTCGACCCGCGCCACCGCAACCCGAAGCTCGGCGCGGCCGCGCCCATCCGCGTCGTCAACGTCGTCTTCTCGTCGGGCGAGGGCAACTCGGGCGTGCAGACCGCGGCCTTCAACCTGCCGAACGACGAGCAGGTCATCAAGGAGAAGGGCTCGAAGCGCGTGATGCTCAAGAACGTGCAGGAGGCGAAGTTCCAGAAGACGCTCGTGCCCATCTCGCGCGTCGTCCTCTCGGCGGCCGACCAGCGCGCCGTCTCCTTCGACGCCTTCTTCACGCACGTCCTCGCGCACGAGCTGATGCACGGCCTCGGGCCACACGCCATCAACGTGGGCGGGCGCGAGACGAGCGTGCGCAAGGAGCTGAAGGACGCTTACTCGGCCGTCGAGGAGGCCAAGGCCGACATCACCGGCCTGTGGGCCGTGCAGTACCTCATAGACAAGGGCGTGCTCGAACGCCGGCTCGAGGGGTCGCTCTACGCCACGTTCCTCGCCTCGGCGTTCCGCTCCGTCCGTTTCGGCATCACCGAGGCGCACGGCAAGGGCGTCGCCTTGCAGTTCAACTACCTGACCGACGAGGGCGCCATCGCGTACGACCCGCGTGCGAAGACCTTCGCGGTCGTCCCCGCGCGCGTCAAGGAGGCCGTGCGCAAGCTGACGCGCGAGCTGCTGACGCTCGAAGCCGAGGGCTCGTACGAGGGCGCGAAGCGGATGCTCGACAAGTACGGCGTCGTCCGCCCCGAGATGCAGGGCGCGCTCGAACGCCTGAAGGACGTGCCCGTGGACATCGAGCCGAGCTACCCGCTGGCGGCGGCCGCCGCCTCGTCGTCGTCCCCGTCGCCGTCGGCCGCGGGGCGGCGCGCACGGAGGTGAGCGGGCGGCGCTGACGGTACGCGCGCGAACGGACTGAGCGGCCCGGCATCCCTTATAATCGCCCGAATCGAAACAACGAATTGATTCGGTCGGGCGCTTCGGGGCGGGAGGTTCCGCCGCCGCGCGCCCGTTCTGCCGCGGCGCAAGTCCGCGGCGACTCGGGCTCTCGGGAGGGAACATGAGAAGTAGAACGTTAGTCTTTCTGCTGTGCGCGCTGTGCGTCGCGGCGGCGGCCCCGTCGGCGACGAACTCGCCCGCGGCGGTCGCGGCGGCGGCCGCGCAGGGGGGGCGGCAGTACGTGCAGGGGACGATGGTCGGCATCGGCGGGCGCTGGTCCGGGCGCAGCCTGCCGTTCAATCTAATCGTCAACAACTACACTTCGCCGGACGACGTGGATAGGCTCAACCAGGCGCTCCGCTCGGGCGGGCAGGACGAGCTGCTGCGCTCGCTGTCGCGGCTCAACGCCGGCCGCATCTCGATAGGCAACAACGTCGGCGTGACGGCCAACGCCGTCATCTCGACGCCGGCGGCCGAGGGCGGGACGAAGCTGACCGTCATCTACGAGCGCAACGTGAACATCTACGAGCTGCGCGCGGGCGCGCGCTCGGCCGACTACCGCTTCGGCTACGCGGAGATATTCCTCGACGGGCGCGGGCGCGGCGAGGGGACTCTCATCCCCGCGGCGAAGGTCAGGCTGGAGGGGAGCAACACCTGGGTCGTCGAAGACTTCGGCGTCTTCCCGGCGCGCCTGATGGGCCTGCGCGCGCGCGGCGCGGCGGGCGGCGTCGCGCGCTGATTCGGAGTTGAAGACAAAAGTCAGGGGGCGCGGCTAAAGTGAATTAGCCGCGCCCCCTTTTTTGTGCCCGAGACTGCCGAAGCGCGAAGCCGCGTTTCGGGTTCCGTTCGCGCCTTAGAAAATCTTGCGCCAGGTGCGCTTGAGCCAGTTGCCGGACTTCTTGGCGCCCTTGACGGTGGCGTCGCCGACGTCCTCGGCCTTGTCGCCGACCTCGTTGCCGGCGGCCTTGGCGCCGCGCGCCGCGACCTTAGCGCCCTTGGCCGTCTGGTCGCCGGCGTCCTCGGCCTTGTCGGCGGCCTCGTGGCCGACCATCTTGCCCGTCTTGACGGCCTTGTCGCCCACGTCCTCGGCCTTGTCGCCGACCTCGTTCACGCCCTTCTTAGTGGCGCGCCCGGCCGTCTTGGCGCCGTCCACGGTGGCGTCCTTCGCGTCGCCGGCCACGTCGGCCGCCTTGTCGCCGACATCCTCGGCCTTATCGCCGACCTCGTTGGCGCCCTTCTTGGTCGCCTGGCCGGCCTTCTTCGCGCCCTTGACGGTCGCGTCCTTGGCGTCCACGGCCTTGTCGCCGACTGCCTGCCCGGCCGACTTGGTCTTATCCACGGCCTTGTCAACCGTGCTCTCCTGCGCCGCGACGCCCGCGACGAGCGCCAGCGAGAACAGGAACGATGCCAGAAGTTTACGCATTGCCGCTTGCCTCCCTGTAGTCTTCCACTGTAGTGAAATCGTTCGTTTTACTAACCCGTGCCGTGTGTGGTCGCAAGCAACATGCCACGCGCTCGCGGCGCGCGGCGCGGCCGGGCTGACAGAGGGGGGGCGGGCTGCTATCTTTTGCGTGCAATGGGAGACGACGGCGCGCCGCGCGCGGAGGCCGAGGGCGGGCGCGCGTACCTTTTCATGCTGCTCAGCTCGCTGGCGTTCGCCACGATGGGCGCGATGGGACACGCGGCGGGCGAGCGTTGCGACTGGCGTCTGGTGGCGGCGTCGCGCGCCTCGCTCGTCTTCGTCTTTTCGCTCGGGCTGTCGCTGTCGGCGGGCGTGCGGCTGGCGGTGTTGCGGCCGGCGGCGCTGTGGATGCGGAGCGCGGCCGGGAGCGTCGGCGTGCTGTTCGCCTTCTACGCGCTGGCGCGGCTGCCGGTCTCGACGGCGCTGACGCTGACGAACACGGTGCCCGTGTGGGTGACGCTGCTGGCGTGGCCCGTGCTGGGGCAGAGGCCGCGGGCGGCCGTGTGGGGCGCGGTCGGGGCGGGGCTGGCGGGCGTCGTCCTGATACAGCGGCCGGAGGCGGGCGGCGACCGCCTGGCGGCGCTGGTCGCGCTCGCCAACGCGCTCTCGACCTCGGTCTCGATGATGGGGCTCAACCGCCTGGGCGGCGTTGACGCGCGCGCCGTCGTGACGCACTTCTCGGGGCTGGCGACCGTGCTGACGGTCGGCTTCCTGCTGGCGTCGGGCGGCGGCGTTGACTACGCGGCTCTGGGCGACGCGACGACGGCGGCGCTGCTGCTCGGCGTCGGGCTGGCGGCGACCGCCGGGCAGTTGGCGATGACGAAGGCGTTCGCGCTCGGGAGCCCGTCGCGCGTCTCCGTGGTCGGGCTGATGCAGGTGGTCTTCGCGCTCGCCTTCGACCTGTTCTTCTGGCGGCGGCAGTTCGGCCCGCTCGTCTTCCTCGGCATCGCGCTGGTCGTCGCCCCCTCGGCCTGGCTCATGCGCCGCGGCCCGCTCCGCCGCCGGGCGGCGGTTCACACGACGGGCTGAGCGGGCGGCGGGCGGCGGACGGCGAGCAGCAAGTTAAGAAGGCGGCGCGCCCGGTTGTTGGCCGGGCGCGCCGCCTTACGTTGTCCGCCGACCGTCGTTTGGCCGACTGCCGTCTACCGTCCACCGTCTGTTGATTACTGCTTTACGACGACGTTGACGAGGCGGCCGGGGACGACGACCGTCTTGACGACCTGCTTGCCGTCCGTCCAGGCGCGGACGCGCTCGTCGGCCAGCGCCGCCGAGCGCGTCTCGTCTTCCGTGGCCGAGGCCGAGACGGAGACGCGCCCGCGCAGCTTGCCGTTGACCTGCACGGCTATCTCCACCTCTTCGCGGCGCGCCAGCGCCTCGTCGAAGGCGGGCCAGCGCGCGCCGCCGCCCAGGATGCCGCCCCCGTGCCCCAGCGCCTCCCACATCTCCTCCGAGAAGTGCGGCGCCAGGGGCGTGAGCATCAGCACCAGCGCCTCCAGCGACTCGCGCACGGCGAACAGTTCCGGCGGCGCGGCCGAGCCGGGCTGGGCCTTGAAGTCGTACAGCTCGTTGAGCAGCTCCATCATCGCGGCGACCGCCGTGTTGTAGCGCAGCCCCTCGAAGTCGTTGGTCACGCGCTCAATCGTGCGGTGCGTCGCCTGCCGCAGGGCGCGCGCCCCGGCCGGGAACTCGCCCGCGGCCGCGGCGTCGGGCGGCGCGCCGGCCAGCGCTTCGCGCCAGCGGTAGACGAACGAGTAGACGCGGCGCAGGAAGCGCAGCGCGCCGTCAATGCCGGCCTCCTGCCAGCGCAGGTCGTTCTCGACCGGCGCGGCGAACAGGACGAACAGGCGCGTGGCGTCGGCGCCGTAGGCCGAGATCATCTCGTTCGGGTCTACGCCGTTGTTGGCCGACTTCGACATCTTCTCGAAGGGGCCGACCGTGACGGGTTGGCCGTCGGCGGCCAGCGTGGCGCTCGCCACGCGCCCCTTGTCGTCGCGCACGACATCCACGTCCGACGGGTTGACGTAGACCTTCTGACCCGGCTCCTCGCCGTCGCGGTGGAATGTCTCGGCGACGACCATGCCCTGCGTCATCAGCCGCCGGACGGGCTCGTTGAAGTTGACCAGCCCGATGTCGCGCATGAACTTCGTCCAGAAGCGCGTGTAGAGCAGGTGCAGGACGGCGTGCTCGACGCCGCCGACGTACTGGTCTACGGGCGTCCAGTAGGCGGCCTGCTCCGGGCCGAAAGGCGCCGCGGCGTTCCGCGGGTCGCAGTAGCGGAACATGTACCACGACGAGTCCACGAACGTGTCCAGCGTGTCCGTCTCGCGCCGCGCCGGCCCGCCGCACTTCGGGCAGGTCGTGTTGACGAACTCGGGGACGCCGGCCAGCGGCGACTGCCCCGCGCCCGTGAACTCCGCGCGCTCGGGCAGCACGACCGGCAGGTCGGACTCGGGCACGGGCACGACGCCGCACGCGTCGCAGTAGACGACGGGGATGGGCGCGCCCCAGAAACGCTGGCGCGAGACGCCCCAGTCGCGCAGGCGGTAGGTGACGGCGCGCTGGCCGAAGCCGCGGCTCTCGGCGAACTCGGCCATCTCGCGGATGGCGTCCTGGCTGAGCCTGCCGCTCCAGTCGCCCGAGCTGACCAGGATGCCGTACTCGGTGAACGCCTCGCGCATCGCCACCGACTGGTCTTCGACCTCGGGGTCGCGCTCGGCCGGCGGCTGGTCGTGCGAGATGCGCTCGATGACGCGGCGGATGGGCAGCGAGTACTTCTGCGCGAACTCGAAGTCGCGCTCGTCGTGCGCGGGGACGCTCATCACCGCGCCCGTGCCGTACTCGGCCAGCACGTAGTTGGCCGCCCAGACGGGAATCAGGTCGCCGCTGAAGGGGTTGACGGCCAGCAGGCCGGTGTTCATCCCCTCCTTCTCCTCGGCCGCGCCGGGCTCGCGCGCCGCCGCCCGCTCGGCGCGCACGCGCTCGGCGAAGCGGCGCACGTCCTCGCGCACGGGCGAGTGCTCGACCAGCGGGTGGTCGGGCGCGACGACGACGGCGTTGGCGCCGTAGATGGTGTCGATGCGCGTGGTGAAGACGCGGACGCGCTCGCCCGTGTCCTTGACCTCGAACTCGACGTAGGCGCCCGAGCTTTTCCCTATCCAGTTGCGCTGCATCGTCAGGACGCGCTCGGGCCAGCCCGCCTCTATCTCGCGCATGTCTTCGAGCAACTGCTCGGCGTAGTCGGTGATGCGCAAAAACCACTGCTCGATGTCGCGCTTCTCGACGGCCGCGCCGCAGCGCCAGCAGACGCCGCCCGACGACTGCTCGTTCGACAGCACGGTGCTCTCGGCTGGGCACCAGTTGACCGGCGAGGTCTTCTTGTAGGCCAGCCCGCGCTCCAGCATCTTCAGGAAGAACCACTGGTCCCACCTGTAATACTCGGGCGTGTGCGCGGCTATCTCGCGCCGCCAGTCGTAGCTCAGCCCGATGCGCTTGAACTGCCCGCGCATGTGGGCGATGTTCTGCTCGGTCCAGTCGCGCGGCATCACGCCGCGCTTGATGGCGGCCTGCTCGGCCGGCTGGCCGAAGCTGTCCCAGCCGATGGGGTGCAGGACGTTGAAGCCCTGCAGGCGCCTGAACCACGCCAGCGCGTCGCCGATGGAGTAGTTGCGCACGTGCCCCATGTGCAGGAAGCCCGAAGGGTAGGGGAGCATCTCCAGGCAGTAGAAACGCCGCTCGCGCGACGCGTCCGCCTCGACCTCGAAGGCGCCCGACTCCTCCCAGAACTTCTGCCACCTCTCCTCGATCTTCTCGGGGAAATACTTTTCGTCCATGATGGTCCCGCAGCCTTTCCTTTACCCTTACGGTAAACGACCGCCCCGCGCTTTCTCAAGCACGCCGGGGGCTTAACTCGGTTTTAAGTTGATTGTCGCCGGGAGGGTCGCCGCACCGCCCGCCGCGCGCCGGACCCCGGGCGCGGCGCCGGCCGTGCGGCTAAGTAAGGAGGAGCTTGACTGGGTGGCCGAATCGTCTCATCTCGGAACTAACCTGCCTCGGAAGCTGCGCGCATGTTAGCGCAGGCGGCGCGCGCTTGTCGAACAAAAAAGCGCGCGCCGCGGCGGCGGGCGGGCTACCTGACGGTGTAGGTGGTCTTCTCTTTGCCGAGGAAGTCGCGGCCGGTGGCCTTGCTGACGATGCCGGCGTGCTCCAGCTCGAAGTAGGCGCGCTGGACTTCGCCCTTGTCTATCGAGAGTTTGTTGGCGAGCGAGGCGGGCGACGGCAGCGCGTCGCCCGCGGAGAGTCGTTTGTCGCGGATGAGCGCCTCGACCTGCTGGCGGATTTGCAGGTAGTAGGGGCCTTCGGTGCGGTCTTTGAGGCGGATGTCCATCAGGCGGCCTCCTCGGCGGCCGGGGGCGTGACGAAGGAGCGCAGCGCTTCGAGGTTGCAGGCGTCGTCGCAGACCTCGTCCACCGGCGTCTCCAGAAGGAAGGCGGCGTGCGCCAGGCGCGGGTGCGAGGCGACGCGGCGCAGGGCCTCGGCGCCGATGTGGCCGTGGCCGATGTGCCAGTGGCGGTCCACGCGCGAGTTGTAGGCCGCCTTCGAGTCGTTGAAGGGGACGGCCAGCACGCTCGCGAGCCCGACGTTGGCGTCGAGCGTGTCGAGCGCGGCCGCGAGCCCGTCCTCGTCGCGGATGTCGTAGCCGGCCGTGAAGGCGTGCGCGGTGTCGAGGCAGACGCCTAGGCGGAGCCCCGGGCACCGCTCGGTTATCTCGCGCAGGTGCTCGAAGCGGTGGCCGATGCACTCGCCCTGCCCGGCCGTGTTCTCCAGAAGGATTCTGAACCCGCCGAGTTCGAGCCCGTCGCACGCCTCCCGGAGCGCGTCGGCGCAGGCGCGGATGGCGTCCGCCTCGCACGAGCCGCGCGCGCTGCCCGGGTGGACGACCAGGTAGTCGGCGCCGAGTTCGAGCCCGCGCTCGACCTCCTCGCGGAAGGAGGCGACGGACTTCTCGCGCACGTCGCCGTCCGCGGCGGCGAGGTTGATGAGGTAGTTGGCGTGGATGGCGACAGGCGACACGCCCGTCGCGCGCCGCACGCGCTTGAAGTGCTCGACCTCTTCTCTGTCCAAGGGCTTGGCCTTCCAGCCGCGGGGGTTGCGCGAGAATATCTGGACGGCGTCGGCGCCCATCGCCTGCGCCTTGAGCAGCGCGTTGTGCAGGCCGCCCGCGATGCCCGTGTGCAGCCCGATGCGCGGGCGCGCGGCGCCGGCGGCCCCGGCCGCGGCCGGCGCGTTGTCGGCGGCGGTGCTCAACGGGCGGCCCTCCTCTCGACCTCTTCCATGACGCGGAGGACGTTGCCGCCGAGGACGCCGGTCACGTCGTCGGCGGTGTAGCCGCGGCGCAGCAGCTCGGCCGTCAGGTTCGGCAGGTCGGCCACCGAGGAGAGCCCTTCGGGCGTGGCCGTGATGCCGTCGAAGTCCGAGCCGAGGCCGACGTGCCGGACGCCCGCCAGCTCGACGACGCGGTCAACGTGGTCGGCGACGCGGGACAGCGGGACGGCCGCGAGCCGACGCGCGTACTCGCGCGCGCGGACGCGGTCGGCGGCGATGCGCCGCGCCGAGCCCGCCCCCCCGGCGTTGCGCGCCGCCTCGCTGACGAGCAGCTCTATCTCGCGGTCGAGGCGGCTCATGCGCTCGCGCCAGCCCGGTTCGAGAAAGCCCGGGTAGAAGACGACGCAGACGACGCCGCCCGACTCGGCGACGGCGCGAATCATCTCGTCCGTCAGGTTGCGCGGCGCGTCGGCCAGCGCGCGGCAGTTCGAGTGCGAGGCGATGAAGGGCGCCTCGGCCGTCTCGGCGATGTCCCAGAAGGTCTTGTCCGAGACGTGCGAGACGTCCACCATCATCCCGAGCCGGTTCATCTCGCGGACGACGCGGCGGCCGAAGTCGTTCAGCCCCGTCTCTCTCCCGGCGTCGTCGCCCGAAGAGCCCGCCCAAGAGAGGCTGCGCGTCCAGGTCGGCGTCATGTAGCGGACGCCCATCCGGAAGTAGCGCTCGACGTGCTCCAGCTTCTCGTCAATCGCGTAGCCGCCTTCGAGCCCGAGCAGCGCGGCGAGCCGCCCCTCGGCGGCGGCGCGGCGGACGTCGGCGGCCGTCGTGGCGAGCGCCCACGTCTCCGGGTGGTCTTCGGCCAGCGCGCGGACGGCCGCCACCTGCCGGTCGGCGCGCTCGACGGCGCGCGCGCCGCCGTCGCCGTAGAACTCCGGCTCGACCCAGACGGAGAAGAACTGCGCGTCGAGCCCGCCCTCGCGCATGCGCGGGGCGTCGAGGTGCGCGCCGGGGGCGCCCCGCGTGATGTCCGCGCCCTCGTCTATGACGAACTGCACGGTGTCGGCGTGCATGTCCACGGCGACGGCGCGGCGGTGGATGGAGAGCGCGTCCTGCTGGTTCGGCGTCGGGTCTGAGTCCAAAGTCACCCCTTGTCGCGTACGGTCTTGCGTGCGCCCCGAGTATAGCGCGCCGCGCGCCCCACTTCACCTCGGCTTGACGTAGGGCGCGAGCAGCGCGTCCCAGGCGCGGTCGGCGCGCGCGTACTCGTCGGCGCAGCGCTCGGCGCGACCCTCGGGCAGCGTGCCCCCCTCGACGAGCGAGGCGAACTTCCGCCCGTTCCGGCCGTAGAGCAGGCAGATGATGTTGTAGAAGCGCTGGCGGTCGAGCGAGTGCTCGTCGGCGAAGGCGATGTCGTCGAGCTTCTCGTCGCTCTGGCCGGCGAACGAGCGCGCGGCGTCGAGCACGGCCTGGTCGCCCTCGTCCGTGCCGTCGGCGAGCACGAGCACGGAGAGCTGGTCAACGGCGTCCTCCTCGCGCCCGGTCACGGGCAGGTCGTAGGCGTCAACGAGCGCGTGGCCGACCTCGTGGAAGAAGACGAAGGTCGTGGCGTTGGCGACCAGCTCCCCTATCTCCTCGTCGGTCTTGAAGTCGCCGCGCAGCGCCGCGTAGAGGTCTTCGACCAGCTCGTAGCAGACGATGACCTCCTTCTTCTCCGGGTCGTAGAAGGCGTTGGGCTCGTCGCACTCGTCGAAGCCGATGAGGATGTCGTGCGGGAGCGAGAAGCGCTTGTTGAGTTCCGCGGCCGCCTCTTCGAGCGACTTCTCCTCGTCGGCCTGCTCGGCGCGCTCCTCGGGGCTCAGGTCGGGGCGCGGCGGCCGGCGCGCGACCCTGAAGTCGCCCCTATCCTCGGCCCTGGGCGCGGGCGGCTGCGCGGGGGCGGCGTCGGCGCGCGCCGGCGCCTGCGGGGCGGCGGCCGCGCCGGCGTCGCCAGTCCCGCCCGCGGGGCGCGAGCAGGCGGGCGCGTGCAGGGCGAAGGCCGCGAGCAGGAGGAGGCCGGCGGGGGCAGCCGCGCGCCGGCGGCGGCGTGTCGGCGCGTGTCTGGGGGAAGTCTGCAAGGCGTATCACCTCGGCGGAAACGGGTCGGGGAAGCGCGCGGCTCGGCGCGGGCGCCCGGGCGCGGCGACGGGTCATTCTGCACGAGTTTCGCAACCTTGCCAAGCGCGTTCGGTTTAATGTATCGTGCCATTCTTGAAGAGCCTGTTACACAATCCGCATCACCCGTCACGCGAGCCCGACGCGGGCCGGAGCGCCCGGCCGGCGTCGGCGGCCCGCCCCTCGCCGACGACGCCCCGCAGAGACGAGCCGGTCAAAGCACACGGGCGCCGCGGCGCGCCGGGCGGCGGAGTTTAAGGAGCCAGAGAAGAGATGTCCAAAGACGACGCGACCAAGAGGGAGTTCAGCAAGAAGCCGGCCATCGCGCCCGAGGTCTGGCGCGACGGCGAGTTCGTCAGGTGGGACGACGCGCGCGTCCACGTCATGTCGCACGTCCTCCACTACGGGTCGAGCGTCTTCGAGGGCATCCGCTGCTACAAGACGCGGCGCGGGCCGGCCGTCTTCCGCCTGCGCGAGCACATGCAGCGGCTCCTCAACTCGGCGAAGATTTACCGCATGACGCACCCCTGGAAGCTCTCGGAGCTGTGCGACGCGGTGACGGGGCTCGTCGCGCGCAGCGGCCTCCAGCAGTGCTACGTCCGCCCCATCATGTTCCGCTCGCTCGACGAGGAGAACCCGGCCTTCGGCGTCAACCCGTTCCCGAACCCGATGTCGTGCTACATCGGCGCGTGGGACTGGGGCAAGTACCTCGGCGCCGAGGCCATCGAGCAGGGCGTGGACGTCTGCGTGTCGAGCTGGAACCGCCTGACGCCGAACTCGATGCCGGCGATGGCGAAGGCCGGCGCCAACTACATGAACTCGCAGCTCATCAAGATGGAGGCGCTCGTCAACGGCTACGCCGAGGGCATCGCGCTCGACGACCGCGGCTACGTCTCCGAGGGCTCGGGCGAGAACATCTTCCTCGTCCACGCGGGGAAGGTCATCACGCCGCCGCTCTCTTCGGCCATCCTGCCGGGCATCACGCGCGACAGCGTCATCGAAATCTGCCGCGCGCTGGAGATTCCCATCGTCGAGTCGGGGCTCCAGCGCGCCTCGCTCTACGTCGCCGACGAGCTGTTCTTCTCCGGCACGGCCGCCGAGGTCACGCCCATCCGCTCGGTTGACCGCATCCAGGTCGGCGAGGGCAGGCGCGGCCCCATCACCGAGCGCATCCAGAAGCTCTTCTTCGAAATCACCTCGGGCGAGCGCGAGGCGCCGGGCGACTGGCTGACCTTCATCAACGAGGAGAAGCCGGCCGCGGCCGAGCGCAACGGCCACAACCCCGCGCAGGGCGTCGGGGCGCGCAAGGCCGCGACGCAGTCCCCCGACGGCTCCGCGCGCGAGTCCATCCACGTCACGCTCACCGAGTAGGGGCGGGCTCGCACGGCCGCACGGAAAATTCGAGGGCCGGGGCG
>DASVUF010000025.1:0-23890 GCA_036387195.1 Pyrinomonadaceae bacterium
CGCACGGAGACGGCCTCCGCCGCCAACGCCGGCCGCACGACGCCGGCTGTCATGCCGACGCCCGCGCCGCCGCGCGTCGCGGAGACGCCGGCCCCTTCGCGACTCGCCGAGACGCCGGCGGCGGCCGACCCGCAGGCCGGCGGCGGCTTCAGCATCACGGTCAGGCAGGTGCCCGACCTCCAGCTCGCGCTCCGCCGCTCGGCGCTCGCCGCGCAGCCCGGCCAGACCATCCAGCTCCCGCTCGTCATCACCAACGCGGGCAACAAGGAGGACCAGTTCCGGCTCGAAACCGACCTGCCGGCCGAGTACCAGCCCTCCTTCAGCCAGAGCGGCAACGACGTGGGGCTGCCCGTCTTCGTCACGCCGCAGATGCAGCGCGGCGCGACGCTCGAAATCATCCTCAACGCGCGCGTCCCCGAGAACGCGCCCGACAACCAGCAGCAGCGCTTCCTCGTCCGCGCCGCCTCGCAGGCCGACGCGACCGTGACGAAGGTGACGGACGCCTCCCTGACGGTCGTCGCCGCCGCGCTCGCCGCCGCGTCGAACGCCTTGCAGGAGACAGTCCAGCCGGGCGACACCTTCACGCAGCGCATCAGCGTCCGCAACGCGGGCAGCGCCACCGCGCGCCAGACGCGCGCCGACTTCGTCTTCAACCCCGACTTCGAGCTGGTCAGCGCCACGCCCTCGCCCATCTCCTACGACCGCCCGTCGCGCACGGCCATCTGGTCGCTGGGCGACCTGGAGTCGCGCGACAACCGCGAAATCACCGTGACGCTGCGCGCCGTGGGCGAGGCGCTCGCCGGCCCCAACAAGCCGGTCGGCCGCGGCACGATGCGGACGCAGAGCCTCTTCATCCCGTCGAACTTCGAGGGGCCCGCCATCTCGGTCGGCCGCGTCGCGGGCGCGCGCGTCGAGGCCGTCTCGAAGGGGCTGACCGCGACGCCGGGCGACACGATGTACGTCCCCTTCATCGTCCGCAACCCCAGCAACTACCCCGAGAGCTTCGAGCTGAGAATCGTCGCGCCGGGCGCGCCGCAGGCCACCGTCTACGCCGACCTGAACGGCGACGGGCGCCACCAGACGAGCGAGCCCGCCGTCACGCAGACCGCCCCGCTCGACCCGCGCGGCGGCCAGTTCCCCGTGCTGCTCGGCGTGGACATCCCGCGCTCGACGCCCGACCGCACGCAGTTCGCCTACAACCTCGTCACGCGCGCCATGAACGCGGGCGGCCGCGTGGCGGGCGAGGACTCGACCGTGCTGACGGTCGCCACGCCGCGCGTGCGCGTGCGCGCGGAGCTGCCGAACACCGAGGTCAGGCCGGGCGACACGCTCTTCTACCGCCTCGTGCTGGTCAACGACGGCGGCGGGCTCGCCAAGAGCCTGAGCGTGACCGAGCAGTTGCCCGACGCGCTGGAGTTCGTCTCGTCGTCGCCCGAGCTGAGCCTTCAGGACATCCCCGGCGGCGGCCGCGGCTTCGTCTGGCGCGTGGCCGAGCTGGCGCCCGGCGACACGCAGGTCTTGCAGGTGACCGTGCGGCTGAGGCCCAACCTCCCGGCCGACGCCGTCATCACGCCGCGCCACACGCTGACCTACCAGGACTCGAACTCGAACGGCTACCGCGGCCAATGAGCGACGCCGCGGAGCGCGAGCAGACCAACACGGAGACCGAGGCCGACGCGCCCGGTCTCCGTGTTCCTTTTTCCGAGGGCGGCGGCGCGCTCGCGTCCGCCGGCGGAGCGCGGCCCGCGCGCGCGTGGCTGGCGCGGCTCGTCGCCTGCAAGCTGGCGCTCGACCTGCTGTTCGTCGGCGCGTTCGCGCTCTACACGCACGCCGGCGCCTTCCGCGGCGGCTTCGACGGCGCGCTGGAGCACGCGGACGTGCGCGGCGCGCGCGGCTGGGTCGTTGACCTCGAAAGGCCGGGCGCGGCCGTCGAGGTGCAGCTCTTCGTGGACGGCCGCTTCGCCGCCTCGACGGTCGCGGAGGAGCTAAGGTCGGACACGCCCGAGGGGACCCCGCACGGGGCCGGGCGTCGCGGCTTCACCTTCGACTTCGGGGGCGGGCTGCGCGGCGAGCACGAGGCGCGCGTCTACGCCGTACGCGAGTCGCGCGGCGGCGCGCGCCGCACGCTCCACGAGGTGGGCGGCCGGCTCCGGCTCGCGTGGAAATGAGCGAGAGCGCCAAGCCCCGCATGACGACGCCTCGCATGACAACGCCCTGCATGACAACGCCCGCATGACAAGTCCCCGCACGACGACGCCCCACGTGGCGGCAGACTACGCGACGACAGACTGCGCGCCGACAGGCTACGCGAGGGAAGACCGCGCGCTGGCGGCGTGGGAGATAGTCGCGGCCGGGTCGTCGGCGCTCGTCGCCGAGTGGGTCGTCTACGCGCTCGCGGGCGGCGGCGCGCTGGCGCTCATGTTTCCCGTGACGACGGCCGTCGCCCTCATGCTTCTGTCGCACCGCGCTCGCGGCGAGTCGGCGCGCGACGTGGGCTGGCGGCTCGACAACTTCTGGCGGGCGTCGCATCTGCTGCTGCCGCCGATGCTGGGCGTCACGGCCGCGCTCGTCCTCTACGGCTGGCGCGCGGGCACGCTCGACTTCGGCCGCTGGGAGGGCGGGCAGTCCGTCCTCGGCGTGCCGGCGCTGAGCCTGATGTGGGGGCCGCTCCAGCAGTACGCGCTTCAGGGCTTCATCAACCGCCGCGCGCAGATCGTCTTCGGGCGCGGGCCGGCGAGCGTCCTGCTCGTCGCCTTCCTCTTCGGCCTCTTCCACCTGCCGAACCCCTGGCTGACGCTCGCCACCTTCACGGCCGGGCTGCTCTGGGCGTGGGTCTACCAGCGCGCGCCGAACCTGCTCGCCGTCGGCCTGAGCCACGGGCTGATGACGTGGGTGCTCATCTCCTGCGTCCCGCCCGCCGCGCTCCACAACCTGCGGGTGGGGTACAAGTTTTTCGGCTGAGGGCGGCCCGGCCCGAACCCCCGGCGCGGCCTGGGCAGTCAATCCCCGCCCGCGACTCATCACAGTTTGAACAACGGACGCCGCCGGACTGTACGTGTTGAACGGTGCTTTGCTATAATCCGCGCGCCGCGGATTTGAGAACAGGTCGGGCGGTCGCTGCCGCGAACCCCTTTCGGGGCGAGCGGGAGAGGAAAGTCCGAACACCGAAGGGCAGCGAGCCCGCTAACGGCGGGGCGCGCGGCGGTCGAAGCCTGCGAGAGCAGACGCTTCGACCGCCGCGCGACGACAAGTGCAACAGAGAACAGACCAGCCAGCGGGCCGGCCCCCCACGGGGGCTTCGGCAGCGGGTGATGGGTGAAACGGTGCGGCCCTCACGGGCTTAAAGTAAGAGCGCACCAGCGCGCCTGGTGACAGGCGCGGCTAGGCAAACTCCTCGCGGTGCAAGACCAATTAGGGAGGCGGGCAAAGGGCGGCCCGTCCGATAGCGCGCCGGGTGACCGGCGCGCCACGCCTCCGGGTAGGTCGCTTGAGCCGTCCGGCAACGTACGGCCTAGAGGAATGATCGCCCATCCGCGGCCCCCGGGTCGCGGTGGACAGAATTCGGCTTACAGACCTGTTCTCGAATCCGCGGCGCCTAAAGCTCTTTCACCTCAGACGAGGGCCGCAAGCCTCACCGGACTCGTCGAGTCTCAAAGGCGACAGGAGAATCCGATAATGGCGAACCGTAAAGGCGTCTTCATCGGCGCTTACGTTCCCGCGGAGCTGAAGCGCGCGCTTCAGGACCGCGCCACCAGCGAACACCGCACGCTCTCACAGGAGATTACGCGCATACTGGAAGAGGCCGTCAAAGGCCCGCGGCTGCCGCCCAACTTCGTCGAGCGGCGCGCGCCGAACCAGCGCCCGCGCCGCCGCGACAGCGACCCTCTGCCGCGCCGCCGCAGGGACGACCTCCCCTTCAAAGGCCCCGACGGCCGCGGCGAGGACTGAGTCCGCCGCCCCGGCCGCCGGCCTTACCCACGAGAAGGCCCCTGGTCTTCGGCGCGAGCGCCGGAGGCCGCGGGGTCTCTTTCTTTCCGGCCGGCGCGCGCGTCGTCTTCACGTCCCTCTTTCTGTTAAACTTTCGCCGCCGTCGCCGGGCGGTTTCGAGCGATGCCGGAAAACCCTTCCCCCCACGTGAGGACGTTCGTCGTCGGCGCGCTGTGCGTCGTCGCGGGGTTCCTCGTCGGCTTCTTCCTCGCGAACGGCATCAACCGCGCCGAGCAGGAGAGCCTGCGCGCCGAGGTTTCCGCCCTGCGAGCGGGCGGCGGGGGCGCGGGGGCGGGGAAGGCGGCGCAGGGCGGCGGCGGCGGGCCGCAGCAGGCCGCGGCCGCGGGCGGGGGCGATTTCCCGACGCTCACGCCGGAGCAGTTGGCGAACGCCGTCTCGACGGCCGACGCCTCGCCCGCGGACGGGGAGTTGCAGCGCAAGGTCGGACAGGCGCTTTACGTCTACGCGTGGCAGACGGGCAACGCCGCCATCCTGCCCGACGTGGCGCGCATACTCCGCCGCGCGCACGACCTCGACCCGAAGGACTTCAAGACGACCGTCATGGCCGGCGACGCGCAGTTCCTCATCGCGCGCAGCGGCGGCGACCCGCAGGCCGTCGCCGAGGCGCGCAGGCTCTACGAGACGGCGCTCGCCTCGCAGCCGGACGACGCGGTCGTGCGCACCAGCCTCGGGCTGACATACTTCTACGCCAGCCCTCCGGACCCGCAGCGCGCCATACGCGAGTACCGGCGCGCGCTGGAGGCCGACCCGCGGCAGGAGATGTCCGTGCAGAGCCTCGCGGCCGCGCTCATCGAGACGGGCGAATTCGACGAGGCGGGCCGCCGTCTCGATGAGCTTGAGAGGCTGAACCCGTCGAACACGGAGCTTGCGAACCTGCGCGCGCAGCTCGAACAGAAGAAGAACGCGGCGAAGGAGAGGCGTTGAAGTACCTTTTCGTCCTGACGCTGTTCGCGGTCGTCGCCTTCTTCCTGTACTGGCGGCTGCGCCCCTACATCCGCGCCGCGCGTCGCTTCCTCGGCGTCATGCGAGAGGTGAACCGCATGCGCGAGGGCGCCGCGCCGCGGGCCGACCTTCCCAGACAGCCCGAGCGCGGGAAGGCGGCCGCCGGCTCCGGAAAGCTCGTCCGCTGCGCCGGCTGCGGGACGTGGACGCCGGCCGCGCGCGCCGTCTCGCTGCGCGCCGGCGCGAGCTACTGCTCGCACGCCTGCCTCGAACGCGCCGCGGACTCGCCGCGCCGCGAGCGCCAGTCCGCCTCCTGAGGCGGCCGCGACCCCGCGCCCCGCGCCCGCGGGGCTTCGCCTTTCAGGCTTCGATTCTTCTCGGGCTTCGATTCTTCTCAGGCTTCGACTCCCGGGCCCGCGGCCGCGGGCTTTTGCAGCTTCGCCCCGATAAAAAACAGGACGGTCGAGACGAGCAGGCAGGCCGGCGCGACGAGCAGCGCCGTCGTGAGGTGCTGGCGCGCCGACTCGATGCCGAGCAGCGAGGCGAGCGCCGAGAGCGCGGCGAAGTGTCCCTCCTTGAGCGAGTCGGAGAGGACGCCGACGAGCGCGCGCGAGATGGCGTCGCCGCAGGCGTGGATGACGACGATGTTGAGCGCCACGGCGAGCGCGCGCACGCCGACGGGGACGCTCTCCAAAAGAATCGCGTGGAACGGCGCGTTGCTCGTGAAGAGCAGCGCGACGGCGAGGAACGTGCAGGGCAGGTAGACGCGCGGGTCGTCGGCCACCAGCACCATCAGCGTCGGCGCGACGCCGAGCAGCGTGCTGACGGCGCAGACCAGGAAGTAGGCGTTGTGCCTTTTGGCGGCGACGCGGTCGGAGAGCCAGCCGCCGCCGAACGTGCCGGCCGCGCCAGCCAGCAGCGTCACGACGCCGAGCGTGACGTTGGCGCCCGTCTGGCTCATCCCCTTGTCGCGCACCAGCACGACGATGGCCCACGTCGCGAACGCCCCGAGCGCGGCCGTCAGCGCCGTGTACCCGGCGGTCGAGATGAGCCAGTCGCGCGTCTTCAGGATGCGCCACGCCGTCCGCAGCGCCGACTCGCCCGCCCGGCCGGCCTCGGCCATCCCGCGCGCCGCGCGCTCCCCGCCCTCCGCCAACTCTTCGAGCGCCGAATCCTGCCGCCCCTCCGTCTCGGTCGCGCCGCGGCGCGGCTCGCGCAGGCGCCAGACGAGGACGGCCGTCAGCATCCCCGGCACGCCGACTATCATGAAGGCCGCGCGCCAGCCGAAGTAGTGCGCCAGCACGCCGCCGACCACGAAGCCGAGCGCGAAACCCATCGGGATGGCCGCCTGAAAGACCCCGAGCGCCGTGGCGCGGCGGTGCGGCGGGAAGTAGTCGGCGATGAGGCTGGGCGTGATGGTCGAGTAGGCCGACTCGCCCACGCCCACGCACGCGCGCACCGCGCAGAAGGCCAGCGCCACGCCCGAGACGGCGAGCGTCGCGTCCACGAAGGGCAGGCTCAGGCTCAGGTCGCGCGGGATGAAGGGCGCGCGGTCAACCACGCCGGTCAGCGCCGTGGCGATGCTCCACAGCACGGCGGCGACGGCCATCAGCTTCGCCCGCGGCCGCCGGTCGCCGAGCCGCCCGAACAGCGGCGCGAGCACCGTGAACGAGAGCAGCAGCGCCATCTCCATGAAGCCGATGTCGGCGTCGGTCAGCCGCAGCTCGGGGTCGGCGAGCAGGCTCGACGCGACGGCGGGCAGGACCTGCCGGTCAATGTAGTTCAGGAAGTTGACCAGCGCGAGGACGACCAGCGCGTAGACCGAGTAGCGCGGGACGGCTGCGGCGTGCGCGCCGGCGGGGCGCGGGGTCTTGTGCTGTGTGCTCATGCGTGGTTCGGCGCGGGGCTCAGGAGCGAGACGACGCAGGGTGTGATGTCGGCGAGCGTGCGGACGGCGCGCGCGACGCGCGCGCGCCCCGGCCCCCAGGCGAGCGTCGGGACGGGGCTGAGCGTGTGGTTGCGCGTCGAGAGGTCTTCGACGTTGCCGTGGTCGCTCGTCAGGATGACGGTCGTGCGCGACAGGTCGAGGAGCGAAAGCGTCGCGCGGACGAAGCGCGCCAGCTCACTTAAGACCGAGAGCGCGAACGGCTCGTCGCGGTCGTGCCCGGCGCGGTCAGCGAGGAAGTGCTCGTAGAGCGTGAAGCTGTGCGCTTCGGCGACCGAGGCGAGCACGCGGGCGGCCTCCTCGGGCGTGCGCTCGGGCGCGTCGTCGCCGAGCGCGGCGAGCGCGCGGTTGGTGAAGTCGTGGTAGACGGCGCGGCCCGCCCTCACGTCCTCGGCGGTGCGGAAGGGGAGCCCCGCCGCCTCGACGGCGACGGTCGTGGCCGACACCCAGCGCGGGCGCGCGGCGAAGAAGCGGCTGGCGTAGGCGTTGGCGAAGGCGACGGGGCCGACGCCGAGCCGCGCGAGGCGCAGGAAGAGCGAGTGCTCGCGGATGATTTCGCGCAGGCGCTCGTTCGGGAAGCCCTGCTTGTGCTGGCCGAGCGCGGCCGGCGCGTTGACGCCCGTCAGGATGGTCGTCTGCCCCGACGCGCTCTGCGGCCGCCCCTCGACGCCGAGCCGCGCGTCGGTGCGCGCGAGCAGGCCGCCGAAGGGCAGGCGCGGCTCCTCGCCCTCGAAGACGGCGAGCGGCGCGGCCCCCTCGCCGAGCATGTGGAGCGGGTTGTGCGGCCCGCGCGTCCCGACGCCGAGGCCGTCCACGAAGATGAGCAGGACAGACATCCTCTGGATAAGTAGCATCCGCGCCGCGCGCGAGGCAAGCGCCGTCGGGCGCGGGCGCGCCCGCGCCCGCCCCGCGCCGACGGCGGGAGCGGTCGTGTTTGAACTCGGGCGCGCGCGGGACGTATATTCAACGACAGGCTCAAGCCCCAAAGCGTTCATCACGTCGGCTTTCGTCCAGACAACCGGAGGGAGAATGTTGACCGTCAAGAATCTGCGCGTGTGTCTGCTGGCCGCGCTGCTCCTCGCCCCCGGGCCGCGCGCCGCGCGCGCGCAGTCCACGGCCGCCGCCGCGCCGGCGCCGGCGCCGCGTCAGAGCCCCGAGCCGCGGCCGTACTTCTACGAGCCGTCCATCTCGCCCGACCGCCGCGAGGTCGCCTTCGTCTCGGGCGGCGACGTGTGGACGGCGCCGGCCGAGGGCGGCGAGGCGCGCCTGCTCGTCTCGCACCCGGCGACCGAGTCGCGCCCGCTCTACTCGCCCGACGGCCGCGCGCTCGCCTTCGTCTCGACGCGCACGGGCAACGGCGACCTCTACGTGCTCGACTTCGCCACGGGCGACCTGCGCCGCGTGACCTTCGACGACGGCGTCGAGCAGCTCGACGCCTGGTCGCCGGACGGCCGCTGGCTCTACTTCTCCTCGACGGCGCGCGACATCGCCCTGAGCAGCGACCTTTACCGCGTGAGCGCCGCGGGCGGGACGCCCATGCAGGTCTCGGCCGACCGCTACGCGAACGAGTGGGCGGGCGCGCCCTCGCCGGACGGCGCGGGCGTCGCCTTCGTCGGGCGCGGCTACCCGCAGTGGTGGCGGCGCGGGCGCTCGCACATAGACGAGTCGGTCATCATGCTGATGCGCGACCACTCGACCGCGGCCTACGAAACCCTGACCGCGCCCGGCACCAAGGACGTGTGGCCGATGTGGGGCGACGGCGGCCGCAGCCTCTACTTCATGTCCGACCGCGGCGGCGCGGAGAACATCTGGAAGGTCGCGCCCGGCGGGCGCCCCGCGCAGGTGACGAAGTTCACGGACGGCCGCGTCCTCTGGCCCAGCATCTCCTACGACGGCCGGACGATAGTCTTCGAGCGCGGCTACGGCCTCTGGCGCCTGGAGACGGAGACGGGGCGCGCGGGCGAAATCAGAATCACGCGGCGCGGCGCGCCCGCCGGGCCGGGCGTCGAGCGCGTGCGGCAGACCGAGCAGTTTCAGGAGCTGGCGCTCTCGCCCGACGGCAGGAAGGTGGCCTTCGTCGCGCGCGGCGAAATCTTCGCCGCCTCGGCCGCCGACGGCGGCGACGCCGTGCGCGTGACGACGACCGCCGCGCCCGAGTCGCAGCCCGCGTGGTCGCACGACAGCCGCCGCCTCGTCTACGTCTCCGAGCGCAACGGCGTGGGGCAGCTCTTTCAATACGACTTCGGCGCGAACGCCGAGACGCAGTTGACCGCGAGCGGCGAGCCGGACGCCACGCCGCGCTTCTCGCCCGACGGCCGCTGGCTCGCCTTCGAGCGCGCGGGGCGCGAGATACGCGCGCTCAACACAGAGACGCGGCGCGAGCGCGTCGTCGCCGCGGCCTCCCTCCAGCGCCCGCCCTTGAACCCCGACCGCCCGTTCGTCTTCTCGCCCGACAGCCGCTGGATAGCCTTCCTGCCCGTCGGCCAGAAGCTCTTCCGCAACGTCCACGTCGCGCAGGTCGAGGGCGACGGGCGGGCGCGCCCCGTCAGCTTCCTCGCCAACGCCGGGAGCAACACCGTCTCGTGGAGCGCGGACGGCGCCTTCATCCTCTTCGACACGGGGCAGCGCACCGAGTCGGGGCAGCTCGCGCGCGTGGACCTCATCCCGCGCGCGCCGCGCTTCCGCGAAGACCAGTTCCGCGAACTCTTCAGGGAGGAGACGCCGAAGAACGTCTCGCCCTCGCTCCGCCGCCAGGAGAGCGAGCCGCAGACGCCCCCCGCGCCGACGCAGGCGCCGCCCGCCACCCCCGCGCAGAGTCCGACGCCCGCGCCCGCGCCGGCCGAGCCCGCTGTGACGGCCCCCGCGCAGACGCCGAACAACTCCCCGGCCGACGCGCGGCAGGGCGGCGCGAACAGGGGCGGACAGACGCCGGCCGAGAAGAGGCCGGTCGAGGTCGTCTTCGAAGGCATACGGCGGCGTCTGAGCCTTCTGCCCGTCGGCGTGGACGTCTACTACCAGACCATCAGCCCCGACGGTAAGCACGTCCTGATGGTCGCGGGCGCGGTCGGCCAGACGAACCTCTACCTCTACCCGCTCGAAGAGCTTTCGCCCGACGCGGCCGTCACGCGCCAGCTCACCTCGACCCGCGGGTTCAAGTCCGACGCGCAGTTCTCGCCCGACGGCCAGCAGGTCTTCTACGTCGAGAGCGGCCGCATACACGTCGCGCCGCTCGACCAGCGCCAGCCGCCGCGCCAGTTGCAGATCACGGCCGAGATGGACGTGGACTTCGCGCGCGAGAAGATGGAGGTCTTCGAGCAGGGCTGGGAGTACATGCGCGACCACTTCTACGACCCGCAGCACCACGGCGCCGACTGGCGGGCCGTCAGGGCTGAGGTGCTGCCCTACGTCGCGGGCGCGCGCACGCCCGACGAGGCGCGGCGCCTGATGCGCCTGATGGTCGGCGAGCTGAACGCCTCGCACCTCGGCGTCAACGCGCCCCAGAGCGCGTCGGTGACGAACACGGGGCGGCTCGGCCTCGACTTCGACCGCGCCGAGTACGAGCGCGCGGGGAGGCTGAAGGTGAGCGAGGTCGTCCCGCTCGGGCCGGCGGCGCTGGCGCGCGACGCGGCCGCGCCGGACAGGGCGCGCCCCGTGAGGGCGGGCGAGTACCTGCTCGCCGTGGACGGGCGCGCGCTCGACGCGCGGACGAACCTCGACGAGCTGCTCAACTACAAGACGGGCCGGCGCGTCACGGTCGTCGTCGCCCCGTCGCCGGACGGCGCCGGCAGGCGCGAGCTGGACGTGCGGCCGGTCAGCACGGCGGCCGAGAAGGGGTTGCGCTACCGCAAGTGGGTCGAGGAGCGGCGCGCCTACGTCGAGCGCGCCAGCGGCGGGCGGCTCGGCTACGTCCACATGTACGACATGAGCTTCTCGTCGCTCAACCAGCTCTACGTTGACCTGGACGCCGAGAACCAGTCGAGGGAGGGGGTCGTCGTTGACCTGCGCCACAACGACGGCGGCTTCGTCAACGTCTACGCCATAGACGTGCTGGCGCGGCGGAGCTACTTCCGGATGACGCCGCGCGGCTTCGCGACCGCGCCGGCGCGCACCGTGCTCGGCCAGCGCGCGCTCGAACTCCCGACGGTGCTCGTCACCGACCAGTACTCGCTCTCGGACGCCGAGGACTTCGCGGAGGGCTACCGCAGCCTGAAGCTCGGCAAAGTCGTGGGCGAGCCGACCGCCGGCTGGATCATCTACACGACGAACGTCACGCTGATGGACGGGACGAACTTCCGCCTGCCCTTCATCCGCATCGAGACGGCCGACGGCGTCAACATGGAGCGCAACCCGCGCCCCGTGGACGTGCCCGTCGAGCGGCCGATTGGCGAAAGCTACACGGGCAGGGACGCGCAGCTCGACGCGGCGGTCAGGGAGCTGTTGGGGGGGCGTTGAGGGCGCGGCGGGTCGGGGTCGCGGGGGGGCGCGGGCTCGCGCGCGGCGGCTAGCGCCCGCGTGGGCCCGCGCTGAGGGCGTCCTCGCCGTCGGCCGCCGGCTCGTCGTGCCGCGCGGCGCGGGGCGCGGGCTCGGCCTCGGGCAGGAGCCCCTGCTCGCGGTAGAGGCGCAGCTTGTTGTGGAGGGTCTTGAGGCTGATTTGCAGCAGCTCGGCGGCGCGCGTCTTGTTGTTTTCGGTCTTCTGGAGCGTGCGCAGAATCATGCGCCGCTCGACCTCCTCGATGGGCGTGCCGACGGGGAGCGTGAGCGTGTCCTCGCCGCGCGTCTGCGCGCGCTGTTCGAGCGGGTAGGGCGCGAGGTGGTGGCGCTCGATGACCTCGCCCGAGCAGATGATGACGGCGCGCTCGATGACGTTGCGCAGCTCGCGGACGTTGCCGGGCCAGGTGTGCGACTGGAGCGCCTCGACCGCCGCGGGGCTCAGCAGCTTGGCGAGGCGGCCGTGCCGCTCGGCGAGCTGCGCGACGAGGTGCTGCGCGAGCAGCGGGATGTCCTCCTTGCGCTTGCGCAGCGGCGGCAGCTCGACCGTGATGACGTTGAGGCGGTAGAGCAGGTCTTCGCGGAAGCTGCCGCGCCGCACGGCCTCCTCCGGGTCGCGGTTGGTCGCCGCCAGCACGCGCACGTCCACGGGCACCTCCGCCGACCCGCCCAGCCGCCGAATCTTCCTGTCTTCGAGCACGCGCAGCAGCTTCGCCTGTAGCGAGACGGGCATCTCCGATATCTCGTCGAGGAACAGCGTGCCGGCGTTCGCCAGCTCGAAGCAGCCGAGGCGGCGCGCGGCCGCGCCGGTGAACGCCCCGCGCTCGTGCCCGAACAGCTCGGACTCCATCAGCGTCTCGGGGATGGCCGAGCAGTTGATGGCGACGAAGGCGTTGTTCTTGCGCGGGCTCAGGCCGTGGATGGTGCGCGCGCAAAGCTCCTTGCCCGTGCCCGAGTCGCCGGTCAGAAGCACCGAGGCCGACGAGGGCGCGACCTGCGCGATGAGCGCGTAAATCTGCCGCATCGGCTCGCTGGCCCCGACCAGCTCGCCGAAGGCGCCGCGGTCGCGCAGTTGCAGGCGCAGCGCGTGGTTCTCGCGCCGCGCCTCGGCGTACTCGACCGCGCGCTCGACGACGAGCCGCAGCTTGGCGAAGTCAATCGGCTTTTCCAGGTAGTGGAACGCGCCCTCCTCCTGAATCGCGCGCACGGCCATCTCGACCGTGCCCTGGCCGGTCAGGAGGATGACGGCCGTCTCCGGGTGCAGGCCGCGCATCTCGCGCAGCAGCCCGAAGCCGTCGAGGTTCGGCATGTAGACGTCCGAGACGACGACCGACGGGCGGAACTCCTCGACCGCGGCCAGCCCCAGCGCGCCGTCCTGCGCCGTGGCGGTCTCGTAGCCCCAGCCCTCGAGCAGTTCGCTCAGGGACTCGGCAATCACGGGTTCGTCGTCAACTATGAGGATGCGCCCTTTAGGCATGCAACAAGTGTAGCAAGATAAGCCAAAAGGAAAAAGGGGAAGAGGATAAGGCGAACGCGCGCCGCCGCGGGGCGGCGGTTTAACGCTCGTTGTCAGCGAAAAATTCGGCCACGGCGCGCGCCAGCGCGCGCGCGCTCGCCTCGGCCGGCGCCACGTCGGCGCGCAGGCCGTACTCGGCGGCGGCCTCGGCCGTGACCGCGCCGATGCAGGCGACGCGGACGCCCGGGAGCAGCGGCCGCAGGTCGCGCGTGTCGAAGAGCTGCGCGAAGTTGTGGACGGTCGAGGGGCTCGTGAAGGTGACGCAGTCAACGCCGCCGCCGACGAGCAGCGCCTCGGCGCGCGCGCGCTCGGTCGTCTCGGGGCGGACGGTGCGGTACGCCTCGACCACGTCCACGCGCGCGCCCGCCGCTTCGAGCGCGCGCGGCAGGAAGTCGCGCGCGACGGCCGCGCGCGGCAGAAGGAAGTTCAAGCCCTCGAACTGCGCGCGCCCACCGAGGTAGATTTCGAGCGCGTCGAAGACGCCCTCGGCGCGCGACTTCTCGGGCACCAGGTCAACGTGGACGTGCGCGGCGACCAGCCGCTCGGCCGTCGCCTCGCCGATGGCGCAGACGCGCAGCCCGTCCAGCTCGCTCACGTCCTTCCCGGAGGCTTCGAGCCGCGCGAGGAAGTGCTCGGCGGCGTTGGCGCTCGTCAGCAGGAGCCAGTCGTAGCCGAAGAGGTTGTCTATCGCCTCGTCGAGCTGCGCGTAGGAGGCCGGCGGGACGATTTCGATGGTCGGGCAGGCGACGACGCGCGCGCCGTAGGATTCGAGTTCGGCCGCGAACTCGGCGGCCTGCGCGCGCGCGCGCGTAATCAACACCGTGCGCCCCGCGAGGGGCTTTTCGCCCTCGGCGCTCGTCATGGCTCCGGGACCCGCGCGGGCGTGTCCGCCAGAAGCCGCGCCGCGCCGCGCGCGAGCAGCCGCGCCGCCAGCGCCTCGCCCAGCGCCTCGCCGTCTTCGGCGTCGCCCTCGATCCGGTCGCGCAGGAGTTCGGAGCCGTCGAGCGTGGCGACGAGGCCGTCGAGACTCAGCCGGCCGTCGGCGACGGTCGCGTGCGCCGCGATGGGAACCTGGCAGCCGCCGCCGAGGCTTCGGAGCAGCGCGCGCTCGGCCAGCACGGCGGCGCGCGTCCGCCGGCTGTCGAGCCGCGAGACGAGCGCGTTCGTCTCGCGGTCGTCGGCGCGCGTCTCGACGCCGAGCGCGCCCTGGCCGACGGCCGGCAGCATCTCGCCGGGCTCGATGGCCGCGCTGACGCGCTCGCCGAGCCCGAGCCGCCGCAGGCCGGCGGACGCCAGAATCAGCGCGTCGTACTCGCCCGAGTCGAGCTTGCGCAGCCGCGTGTCCACGTTCCCGCGCAGGTCTTTAACCTGCACGTCGGGCCGCAGGCGCCTGAGCTGCGCGATGCGCCGCAGGCTCGAAGTGCCGACGACCGCGCCCCGCGCGAGGTTCGCGAGCGACGCGCCCTCTGAGACGGCGCCGGCGCGCAGCACGAGCGCGTCGCGCGGGTCTTCGCGCTCGGGCGTGGCCGTGATGGAGAGCCCCGCGGGCGTGACGGTCGGCAGGTCTTTGAGTGAGTGGACGGCGACGTCCACGCGGCCGTCGAGCAGCGCGACCTCCAGCTCCTTCGTGAACGCGCCCTGCCCGCCGATGACCGAGAGCGGCACGTCCGTCCGCACGTCGCCCTGCGTCTTGAAGATTTCGATGCGCGCGGAGACGCCCGCCCCCAGCGCCTCCAGCCGCGCCCGCACCCACTCCGACTGCCAGAGCGCGAGCTTCGACCCGCGCGACCCGATGATGATTTCTTTCATGCGTAAATGGCGAAAGGCCCCGAAACGTGAAGCGGCGGCCGCGGCGAGCGAGGGCGGGCTCTTGTGGCCGCGGGCTTACGGCTCGCGCCCCTGCTCCTCGAGGCCGAAGACCTCGCGCCACGCCTGCACGTCGGCCTCCTCGCCGGCGTCGTAGGAGCGGCGTATGCGGTGGATAACGGGGTGCGAAATCTTGTTGACGGCCGACATGAGCATCGCCTCGATGGCCCGCTCCTGCTCGGGGGTGAGCGGGCCGAGCCGGCCGCGCTGGCGCTCGAACTCTTCGCGCGCGATGCGGCGGAGCTTCTCACGGAGCGCGCCGACCGTGGGGCCGATGTCGAGCGCGCGCAGCGCCTGCTGGAACTGCCCGACCTCGGTCTCGACTATCAGCTCCGCCCGCTCGGCCTCGCGCTCGCGCTCGCGCAGGTTCGAGGCGACGACCGCTTGGAGGTCGTCCACGTCGAAGACGAAGAGGTTGGCGAGCCTGGCCACCTCGGGGTCCACGTTGCGCGGGACGCTGATGTCTATGAAGAAGGCGGGGCGGTTGCGGCGGGCGGCGCGCGCCCGCTCGGCCATCTCGGCCGTGATGATGTAGTCGCGGGCGCCGGTCGAGCAGATGACGACGTCGGCCTGCGCCAGCGCCTCTTCGAGCCGCGCGAACTCGACGGCCTCGCCGCCGAAGGCGACGGCGAGGCGCTGCGCCGTCTCGTAGGTGCGGTTGGTGACGAGCACGCGCCCCGCGCCCGCGCCCGCCAGGTGCTGCGCGGCCAGCTCGGCCATCTCGCCCGCGCCGACCAGCAGCACGACCGCCCCCTTGAGCGAGCCGAAAATCTTCCGCCCCAGCTCGACCGCCGTGTAGCTGACCGAGACGGCCGAGGCGGCGATGCCCGTCTCGGTGCGGACGCGCTTGGCGACGCGCAGCGCGTGGTGGACGAGCTTGTGGAGGACGCGGCCGGCCGTCCCGGCCTCGACCGCGAGCGAGTAGGCGTGGCGCACCTGCCCGAGCACCTGCGGCTCGCCGACGACCATCGAGTCGAGCGAGGAGGCGACGCGGAAGACGTGGCGGACGGCGGCCTCGTCGGCGTGCGTGTAGAGGTGGCCGCTGAACAGCTCGACGGGGACGGAGCGGACGCTGCTCAAAAACTCGCTCAGCCGGCCGACGGCGTCCGCGCCCTTCTGCCCGGGCGAGGCGGCCAGAATCTCCACGCGGTTGCAGGTCGAGACGATGAGCCCCTCGCGCACCAGCTCGCCGTCCACGAGCGCGCGCAGCGAGTCGGCGAGCGACTCGTCGCTGAAGGCGAGCCGCTCGCGCACCTCGACGGGCGCGGTCTTGTGGTTGAGTCCGACGAGAACGATGGACATCCGGACTACCTGAAGACGTGGAAGCCGCCGAGCACGACGGCGCCGACGAAGGTGCAGAGGACGAGCGTGAAGCCGCCGACGCCGAGCCACGCCGCCTTGCGCCCGCGCCACTGGACGCGGAAGTGCAGAAGCGCCAGGTAGACGACCCACGTCAGCAGCGCGAAGAACTCGGTCGGGTCGTTGTGAAACATCCGCACGCTGCGCGCGCGCGACCAGATGACGCCGGTCACGATGCCCAGCGTCAGCAGCGTGAAGCCGACGCTGGCGGCCGTCGAGCCCACGTCGTCCACGGTCGAGAGGCTGGGCAGGCGGTGGAAGACGGCCCCGAACTTCTTGAGCCTCAGCTCGCGCTCCTGCCACAGGTACATCACGCTCGCCGCGAACGCCACGAAGAACGAGGCGTAGCCGAACAGCAGCAGCGTCACGTGGACGGGGAAGAGCCACGACCCGCTGCCGCCGGTGACGGCCGTCGGGTCTTTGCCCGGCGCGGGCGAGACGAGCTGCGAGGCGAAGACGACGAGCGCGACGACGGGGAGCAGGAACGCGCCCAGCGCGCGGAACGGGTAGCGGTAGGTCACCAGCCCGTAGGCGACGACCAGCGTCCACGCCAGGAACGAGAGCGTCTCGGTGGTGCTGAAGAGCGGGTAGTGGCCGTCGCGCGCCCAGTCCAGGACGATGGAGCCGGTGTGCGCCGCGAAGCCGAAGGCGGCCGCGTAGAGCGTGACGCGCTCGGCGAAGCGGCGCTTGCTGACGAAGGCCAGGACGGCGTGGACGGCGGCGACGAGGTAGCCGGCCAGGGCCGCGTAGAGAAAAGGTTTCATCGCAAAAAGGGCGGCGCGCGGGACTAAGGCGTTATTGTAATTGAAGGGGGTGGGGGCGGCAAGCACACGCCCCGAGCGCCCGCGCGGGCCGCGCTTTGAAAGCCCCGGCCGGGCGTGAGAAACTAGCCGGCGAACCCGAAACGGCAGGAAGGCGGGAGGCGCAGAAGGTCATGCCGACTCGTGAGGAAGCCTGGGAGTTGCTCTGCGAGTACACGAAGGGCAGGAGCCTGCGGCAGCACGCGCTGGCGGTCGAGGCGGCGATGCGCGCGGCCGCCCCGCGCTACGGCGGCCCCGACGCGGACGTCGAGGAGTGGGGCGTGACCGGCATGCTGCACGACTTCGACTACGAGATGTTCCCGGGCGCGGAGGAGCACCCCTTCAAGGGCGCCAACATCCTGTGCGGGCGCGGCTACCCCGACCGCGTCATCCGCGCCATCCTCGGGCACGCCACCTACACCGGCGTCCCGCGCGACACGCCGCTGGCGCGCGCCCTCTTCGCCACGGACGAGCTGTGCGGCTTCCTCGTCGCCTGCGCGCTCGTGCGCCCCTCGAAGAGCCTCGACGACCTCGAAGTCTCCTCGGTCAGGAAGAAGCTCAAGGACAAGGCGTTCGCGCGCGCCGTCAACCGCGAAGACATCCGCCAGGGCGTCGCGGAACTGGGCGTTGACCTCGACGAGCACGTCCGCTTCGTCATCGAAGCCCTCAAGCCCGTACAGGAGCGGATAGGTCTGAAGGGAAGCGCCGAGGACTGAGTGCTGAGTGCTGGGTGAAGACAAGACGCTTCTTAACACTCAGCCCTCAGTCTTCAGCCTTCAGCGCTTCATCCCCGCGGCCCGCGCGGACGCGCGTGTTACAATGCGTGGCCGCAGACTCCTTCAGGCGTTTTTCGTGGGCGGGGCGGGGAAGAGTTCGGGGCCGGGGCGGCCCGAGAGGAACGAGCCGAGCGTGAGCGCCGCCAGCGTGAGCAGCGAGGCGAGGAGCGCCGTCGCCGCGGCCTGCAACGCGCGCCGCCGCGCCGTGTGGCGGTAGACGAAGACCGAGGCGTAGGCGGTCGCGCCGAGCGGCGCGAGCAGGGTCAGCGCCGCCGCCCAGCCCGCCGGCGGCAGGAGCCGCGCGGCCGCGTAGCACGCGCCCGCGCCCGCGGCGGCGGCGAGCAGCGAGGCGGCGATGAGCAGCTTCCAGCGCAAACTTCGTCGGGTCTCCGGGTCTCCGAGGCGGCGGCGTCAGCGGGAAAAGTCGTGGAAGCATACCACAGCGCGGGGCGGCGGCGGCCTTTAAATTTGCGCGGGCGGCGCGCGTTACTCCACACACGGACGACGAGATGGTAGCCAGGAGCACACTACTTTACCTAGCGCAGCGCGAGGGGCTGAAGGACTTCGCCACGCGCTTCAAGCCCTTCCGGAAGATGACGGCGCGCTTCGTCGCGGGCGAGGACATCGAGACGACGGTGCGCGCCATCCGCGACCTCAACGCCCACGGCTGCACCGCCACCTTCGACCACCTCAACGAGGGCGTCACCAGCGCGCCCGAGACCGAGGGCGAGGTGCGCGAGTACAAGAGCATCCTCGCCGCCATCGACGAGACGGGCATCCGGTCGAACGTCTCCATCAAGCTCACGCAGTTCGGGCTCGCCATAGACCCCGAGCTGGCCTACCGCAACGCGCGCGCCGTGGTCGAGGAGGCGGCGCGGCGCGGCAACTTCGTCCGCGTGGACATGGAGGACTCCTCGGTCACGCAGGTCACGCTCGACATCTTCCGCCGGCTGCGCTCGGAGTTCGGCCTCGACTCCGTCGGCATCGTCCTCCAGTCCTACCTGCGCCGCACGGAGGCCGACCTGCGCGACGCGCTCGCCATCCCGGCGCGCGTCCGGCTCTGCAAGGGCGCCTACAACGAGCCGGCCGAGGTCGCCTTCCCGGACAAGCGCGACGTTGACGAGAACTACGTCCGCTGCATGAGGCTGCTGCTGTCGAGCGGCGTCTACCACGGCATCGCCACGCACGACGAGAACATGATCCGCGCGACGAAGGAGCACGCCGCCGCCGAGGGCATCGGCAAGGAGAGGTTCGAGTTCCAGATGCTCTACGGCGTGCGGCGCGATTTGCAGGAGGGGCTGGCGCGCGAGGGCTACAACGTGCGCGTCTACGTCCCCTACGGGAAGACGTGGTACCCGTACTTCATGCGCCGGCTCGCCGAGCGCCCCGCCAACGTCTGGTTCGTGCTCAAGAACTTCCTGAAGGGCTGAAGGGCGGACGGGAGATGGGCGAAAACTGGGTCTGGGTTCTGTGGACGATCCTCGGCGTCATCCTCGTCATCGCCGAGGTCTTCACGCCGGGCTTCGTGCTGCTATGGTTCGGCGCGGGCGCGCTGGCCGCCGCGCTCGCCAGCTTCGTCGGCGCGGGCTTCGCCGCGCAGTTCGTCATCTTCATCGCGGTCTCGGCGGCGCTCACGGCGCTGTCGCGCACCATCTTCGTCAACTACTTCGGCGGGCGCGACGACGCCGACGGGCTGAAGACGGGCGCGGCCGGTCTGCCCGGGCAGGTGGGGACGGTCGTCACGTCGAGCCAGGGCGCGCTGCACGAGGGCGCGGTCAAGGTCTTCGGCTCGGTCTGGACGGCCTACCCGGCCGAGGGCGAGCCGCCGCTCGAAGCCGGCGACCGCGTCGTCGTCGAGCGCCTGCAGGGCGCCTCCATCTACGTCCGCCGCGCCGGCGCGCTCCCCGACTGGCGCGGCCGCGAGCTGCCCGACGGCGGCGGACGGGACAACTAGCCGCCGCGGACATGAAGACGCGGCCCGAAGCCTCAAGGCTTCGGGCCGCGTCTTCGCGCGTCCGGGGACGACCCTTTCGCGCCGGCCGAACGGCCGGAGGTCTGTAAAGGTTCGCGGGGGGCGGCTCCGCCCTAGGAGGTGGCGTGGACGGCGAGCCTCTCGCGGGCGCGGCGGGCGCGGCGGAGCGGGAGCCGGCGCTGGAGCAGCGCGGCGAGCGCGAGCGCGGCGGCCGCGGCGACGAAGGAGAGGCAGGCGAGCAGCGCGTGCGGGTTCTCGAAGAGGTAGCCGAGCGGCCCGAGGCTCACGAAGTTCGAAGGGAGCGCGCGCAGCGGCCCGAGCCGCCGCCAGCCGAACGTCGAGTAGCTGTCGAACTCGGCGTGGCGCGCGAGGCCGCCGAGCGGCTCGACCTCGGGGAAGTAGAAGCGGTTGGCGGCGTCCACGATGACGGCGCCGCCTCGGCCGTCCGCCACGGCGGCGACGACGTGCGCCTTGCGCCCTTCGAGGTAGAGGCGCTGCGCCGGGATGCCGGCGGCGCGCGCGAGGTTGACGAAGACGCGCGTGGCCTCGCCGCAGCGGCCGCGCCCCGAGCGCAGCGTCTCGGCCGCCGTGTCGCGCAAAAACGGCCGCCCCTTCGCGCCGAAGTCCACGTTGCGCACGCGCGCGCGGACGTAGTCGCGCAGCGCCGCCACCTTCGACTCGAAGTCGCCGCCCGCCGCGCCTTCGAGCGCCTCGCGCGCGGCGGCGCGCACGTACTCGTCCTGCTTCTGCTGCGCGACGTATTCGCCCGCGCCCAGCGTCAGCAGGGCGAGCGCCAGCGCGGCGAGCGTCGGGGGGAGCAGCCGCGGCGGGATGCGGGGGAAGGGGCGGGGCGTCATGCTGGGCGGGGTCCTCTACAGCCTCTCGGTCGTGTCGTCTTCGTGCCCGATGGTGTCGTCGCCCTCGGGCGGGGGCAGCTCGACCGTGATGCGGTCGGTGTCGGGGGCGGGGAGGTCGTCGCCGGTGAGGCGCGCCAGGACGACGGTGATGTTGTCCTCGCCGCCGCGCTCGTTGGCCTCGTCAATGAGCCGCTCGCAGGCGCGCGCCAGGTCGCCGCCCGCGTCGGCGACGATGCGCAGCATGTCCTCGCCGCGGAGCTTGCCCGAGAGGCCGTCGCTGCACAGCAGCAGGACGTCGCCGCGGTAGACCTTGACGCGCCCCGTCACCGGCTGCAACTCGGCCTGGGCGCCGAGCGCCTGGAGGATGACGTTGCGGAACATGTGCGTCTCGGCCTCCTGCTCGCTGATCTGGCCGACGTCCACGAGCTGCTGGACGAGCGACTGGTCCTTGGTGGCGAGCTTGATGCGGCCGCCGCGGATGACGTAGCCGCGGCTGTCGCCGACCTGCACGAGGCTGACGCCGTCGGCGGTGACGGCCGCCGCGGTCAGCGTCGCGCCCATCCCCGAGCAGAGCGGGTCCTCCTGGCTGCGGCGGTGGATGGCGAAGTTGGCGTAGTCGGTCGCGTTCTTCAGGCACTCGACGAGCGGCGTGTCGGCCGGGCAGATGGGCTCGCCGTCGCCGTCGTCGCCGCCCGAGAGCATGTCGCGGACGGTCTCGACGGCCATGCGGGAGGCGACGTCGCCGGCGAGCGCGCCGCCCATCCCGTCCGAGACGACGAGGACGAGCCCCTTCGTTCCGACCTCGAAGCGCGCGAGCCCCTCGGGGGGCGCGTCGCCGTCCGAGCCCGTCCAGGCGCGGTCGGGCGCGGCGAGGTCGAGCACGAGGAAGTTGTCCTCGTTGCCCGAGCGGACGCGGCCGACGTTGGTCTTGGCGTATAGCTCTACGAGCATAAGAGAAGTGCGGGTGACGGCCGACGCGTGACGGGCGGCGGGATTCTACCTCGTCACACGCCGCGTGTCCTTGTCACTGGATTTTACCGAGCGCCTGGTCGAGATCGGCGATGATGTCTTCGGCTTCTTCGAGGCCGACCGAGATGCGCACGAGCCCTTCGGTGATGCCGAGCCGCGCCCGCGTCTCGGGGAGCACGGAGGCGTGCGTCATCGTCGCCGGGTGCGAAATCAGCGTCTCGACGCCCCCCAGGCTCTCGGCCAGCGCGCAGAGGCGGACGGATTCTAACACAGTGCGGGCGTTTTCAAGCGAGCCCACGTCGAAGGCGACCATCCCGCCGAAGCCCCTCTGCTGCCGCCTCGCCAGCTCGTGCTGCCGGTGCGAGAGCGAGCCGGGGTAGTAGAGCTTCTCGACCCTCGGGTGCTCTTCGAGGAAGGCGGCGACCGCGCGCCCGGTCGCGTCGTGCTGCTCCATCCGCACGGCCAGCGTCTTCGTCCCGCGCAGCACCAGCCACGAGTCGAAGGGCGAGAGGATGGCGCCGACCGCGTTCTGGAGGAACGCCAGCTTCTCGGCGTCGCGCTCGTCGTTGAGGAGGACGGCGCCGCCCACGCTGTCCGAGTGGCCGTTCAAATACTTGGTCGTCGAGTGGACGACGATGTCCACGCCGAACTCGATGGGGCGCTGGAGGTAGGGCGACATGAAGGTGTTGTCGCACACCACCCGCGCGCCCGCGGCGTGCGCGATGTCCGAGACGGCCTTCAGGTCGGTGATCATCATCACGGGGTTGGTCGGCGTCTCGACGAAGACCATCCGCGTGTTCGGCCGCATCGCCGCCTCGACGTTGAGCGCGTCGGTCGTGTCCACGTAGGAGAACTCGACGCCGTAGTCGGCGAGCACGCGGCTGAAGAGGCGGAACGTCCCGCCGTAGGTGTTGTCAGAGACGACGACGTGCTCGCCGGCCTTGATTAGCCGCAGCGTCGTGTCAATCGCGGCCATCCCCGAGGCGAAGGCGAAGCCGAAGCGCGCGCCTTCGAGCGCCGCCAGGTTGCGCTCCAGCGCCGCCCGCGTCGGGTTCTGCGTCCGCGCGTACTCGTAGCCGCCGCGCGGGCGCCCCAGCGCCTCCTGCTGGTAGGTCGAGGTCTGGTAGATGGGCACCGTCACCGCGCCCGTCGTCGGGTCGGGCTCGTTCCCCGCGTGGATGGCTGTCGTTGAGAAACCCATAATGAACTAGACGGCGGACAGTAGTCCGTGGACGGTAGAGACTTTTCCTCGTCGTTTAGCCGGGGCGGGGAGCCGGCGCGCCCCTCAGAAGAGCCCGCCGCCCGCCGACCACTGCCTGCTTAATCCAATATCCCCTGGCTCATGTACCGCTCGGCGCCGTCGGGGAAGAGCGTGACGACGCGCTTGCCCTCGCCGAGCCGCCGGGCGACGGCGCGCGCGGCGGCCGCGGCCGCGCCGGTCGAGCCGCCGCCGAGGACGCCCTCGGCGCGCGCAAGCTCGCGCACCGTGGCGAAAGCCTCCGCGTCGGGGACGGCGATGATTTCGTCCGCGGCGTCGCGGTCGAGGTTGGGCGGGATGAACTCGCGCTGGCCGATGCCTTCGAGGCGGTAGAAGCCGGCGCGGCCGCCGCCGAGGATGGAGCCCTCCGGCTCGACGAGCACGCAAAGAAGCTCGGGGTTGACCTGCTTGAGCGCGCGCGCGAGCCCCGTGAACGTGCCGGCCGAGCCGCACCCGAGGACGACGGCGTCAACGCGCCCGCCCGTCTGCTCGATGATTTCGCGCGCGGTCGTCTCCTCGTGGACGCGCGGGTTGGCGGGGTTCTCGAACTGCTGCGGGATGAAGCTGCCGGGCGTCTCCTCGGCCAGCTCGCGCGCGCGCCTGACGGCCCCCTCCATGCCCTCCTCGGCCGGGACGTACTCGACGCGCCCGCCGAGCGCCTCCATGATTTTCATCTTCTCGCGCGAGTACCCCTCGGGCACGCAGAGCACGACGCGGTAGCCGCGCGCCACGCCGACGAGCGCCAGGCCGATGCCCGTGTTCCCGGCGGTCGGCTCGATGATGGTCGCGCCCTCTTTCAACACTCCGCGCCGCTCGGCGTCGAGAATCATCCCGAGCGCGGCGCGGTCTTTGACCGAGCCGCCGGGGTTCATGTATTCGAGCTTGGCGAACAGCTCGGCCGCGGGCGGCGGCGCGAACCGCGCGAGGCGCAGCAGCGGCGTGCGCCCCACCAGGTCGAGGATGCTATCCACGGCCCGGAGCGGCGTCCTGTCGCCCGCGACACTTCTGCTTTGTGACGGCGTAACCATGAAAGTGGAACGGCCCGATGGTAGCTTAGGGGAGTGACGAGTGACAAGTGACGGGTGATGAGGGGCGGGGCGTCGCGGCCCGCGAGAGTCGCCGCGGGCCGCGACG
>DASVUF010000026.1:0-34332 GCA_036387195.1 Pyrinomonadaceae bacterium
ACTCGTAGACGACGGGCTGCGTGAATATCATGTCGGAGGTGAGCGCGGCGTTCCAGGCGACGCGGCGGTAGTCGGGGTGGCGCGTCCAGCCGGCGAGCACCTCGGTCAGCGCGTCGAACTCGGGCCTCCACTCGCCGCCGAAGTAGTTGACGCGCTGGTACTCCCTGATGGACTCGGGCGTGGCGCGCAACTCCTGCGCGAAGTTCTCCTCGACCGTGCGGTAGGGCGCGACCAGCTTCCAGTCTTCGAGCCCGATGGGGTTGACGAGCGCCAGCCGCTCGACGCGCTCCGGGTACATCAGCGCCATCCTCGCCGCCAGCATCCCGCCCATCGAATGCCCGACGAGCGCGAACCTTCGGACGCCGAGCGCGTCGAGCAGCGAGCGCGTGTTGGCCGCGAGCGTCTGGAAGGTGAACTGGTAGGAGGCGGGCTTGGAAGACTTGCCGAAGCCTATCTGGTCGGGCGCGACGACGCGGTAACCCTCGGCCGTCAAAGCCCTGACGGTCGTCGCCCAGTAGGCGGCGGAGAAGTTCTTGCCGTGGAGCAGCACGACCGCGCGCCCGTTGGGCTTCGCGGCGGCCACGTCCATGTAGGCCATGCGCAGTCGCTGCCCCTGCGTCTCAAGCTCGTGGAAGCCGACGGGGAAGGGGTAGGCGTAGCCGTTCAACTCGGGGTCGAGCGCGGGCGCCGCGTCTCGCGCGGGCGCGCCCTGTCCCGCGCGGGCGGCGGTCGCGGCGAGCGACAGCAACAACAGACAGACGGCGAGTCTCCTCAACACGGCTTCCCCCTCGATGGTCGGAGTTGTACGCCGTCAAGGATAAACGACGGCCGCGCGGGCGCGCCAGCGCAGGGCCGGCGCGCCGCCCGCGGCGTCCTTACGCGCGACCGCCTTACGCGCGACCGCCTACGGCCGGCGGTCGCGCAGGATGGAGAGGTAGGCGCTCCAGGGGCCGGTGGCCTCCGCGTAGACCTTCGCCATCGTCCGCGCCACCTGCGCGACGTGGTCGAGGTCGTGCGCCGTCCACGTCGCCAGCAGTTGCGCGAGCGTGACCTCGCCCAACTCCGGGTGCAGCCCCCTCCGGCCGAGGTCTTCTTCGGTCAGGTTCATGCCCGCCAGCGCTTCGAGGTTCTGGCGGCGCAGCCCGGCGAAGGTCGCCAGCAGCTCGTCGAGGCTGCGGCCGCGGCTCTCGTCGAACTGCGCGCGGCGGTCGAAGGGCTCGAAGGGGCGCGTCTCGCCCGCGAGGATGTGGCGCGCGCGCGGAATCCAGTCGGCGCGCTCGCCGTGTACGAGGTGGCCGACCACGTCGTAGGGCGACCAGGTCTCGCCGCCCTCGGTCGCCGTGACCCACGTCTCGGGCAGCCCGGAGAGCAGCGCGCTCAGGGCGGCGGGCGTGCGCGCGAGCACGGCCGCAGCTTCGTCAAGGTTGAATCTGTCGTGTCTCATCCGCGCCAGTCTAACCCCGCGGGATTGCGGCGCGCACGCCGCGCGCGCCTTCGCCCCGGCGCGTCACCTCAGGAGGACTTCGCTGACCGCGGCGCGGTAGGAGACGTAGATGTCGGAGAGGCTTTCGGCCGCGGCCGGGTCGCCGCGCGCGAGGAGCGTGATGACCTGGTCGCGCCGCCCGAGGAGCGGCGCGGCGGCCTCGCGCTGGCGCGCGCCGAGCGGCGAGTCTTCGCCGGCGTCAATCTCGACGCGCAGCGCCGTGAAGAAGTCGCTCGCCGTCTGCCGCGCCGTCTCGTACTCGCCGCGGCGCGCGTCTATGACGGCCGAGGCCAGCGTCCCCTGCGTCCGGCTCAGACGCAGCACGCGCCGCGCCGCGTCGCGCTGCGCCTCGGCCTCGCGCGCCTTCAGCCACATCGGCGTCAGGCCGAGCAGGAAGACGACGAGGGCGGCGACGAGGTAGACGCCGGCCCTCCCGAACGCGCCGTGCGCGGCGACGCCCCGCGCCGCGCCCGCGCCCGCCGCCGCCTCTTTGAAGCCCTTTGACTTGCCCACTGCGCCCGACTCCTTGCCGAATAAAGTCGCGTCGAGACTAGCGCGCCGCGCCGGCCGCGCGAAACCGTGTGAACACTCAGGCGGCGTGAGTGTTTACCCTTATGCCGGGGCTCGGCGGCGTTGGTATACTTCGCGGCAAGGTCAACTTTTCGCGGCGCGTGGAGGGTGGCGGCGGAAGGCCGCCCGGCCCGCCGGGCCGCGGGGCGGCCCGAGGGGGTTTTTGAGGCTTTGGGCATACGCGGCCGATTGCTGGTGCTCGCGGTCGTCGTCGCCGTCCCGCTGGGCGTAGTCGGCGCGGCCGACATGCGCGGCGTGTGGCGGAGCAGCCGCGCGCAGCTCGACGCCGCGCTCAGGCAGCAGGCGGAGTTGGCGGCCGTCGCCTTCGAGCGCTGGGTGGACGCGCAGCGCCAGCCGCTCGCGACGCTCGCCGCGGGGGCCGCCGAGCAGCGCTCGCTGCGCGCGCCGCAACTGGCCGAGCACCTGCGGCTGACGGCGCAGACGCGCCCCTTCTGGATGGACGCGCGCGTCATAGACGCGGCGGGGCGGACAGTCGTCGCGCAGCCCGCCGGGCGCGAGCCGCCGCCGCCCGCGCTGGCTGCCCACCTGCTCGCCGAGATAGCGCGCCGGGGCTCTTGGGCGCTGGCGACCGACCGCACGCTCGACGAGTCGCGCCCCGTCTTCGCGCTCGCCGTCCCGGCCGCGGGCGAGGGCGCGGTGATGGCGCGCGTTGACGGCGCCGCCGTCGGCGAGCTGTTCCGCGACATCGAGATGTCGGAGCGCGCCGTCATCGCCGTCTTCGACTCGGAGGGCCGCCGCCTCTACCGCAGGCAGACGGCGGCGGCCGAGCCCGTAGACCTGAGCGTCAGCGGCGCGCCCCTGCTGGCCGCGCTCGGCGCGGGCCGGACGGCCGTCGTCGAGACCGAGAGCCCTTACGACGGCGTGCGGCGCGTCTACGGGCTGGCGCGCGCCGGCCAGACCGGCTGCGTCGTCAGCGTCGGCATCCCGAGCGCGGCGCTCTACGAGCCCGCGCGCCGGCAGCTCTACCGCCACGCGCTCTACAGCCTGCTCGCGCTCGCGTGCGCAATCGCGGCGGCGCTCGTCATCGCGCGCGGCATCGTGCGGCCGGTCAGCCGCCTGCGGCGCGCGGCGCAGGCGTTGGGCGCGGGCGACCTGGCGGCGCGCGCGCCTTCGTCGGGCGCCGGCGAGATAGGCGAGCTGGGCGCGGCCTTCAACGCGATGGCCGCGGCGATGGCCGAGCGCGAGGAGCGTTTGCAGGAGCTGGACAAGCTCAAGTCCGAGTTCGTCTCAAGCGTCTCGCACGAGCTGCGCACGCCGCTGACGACCATCAAGACGCTGACGCGCGTCCTCCAGCGCGGCGCGCCGGGCGAGGCCGAGCGGCGCGAGTACCTTGAGACAATCGCCGCCGAGTGCGACCGCCAGATAGAGCTGGTGCTGAACCTGCTCGACCTCTCGCGCATCGAGTCGGGCGCCTACAGGGTCGGGCGCGAGCGCGTGAGCCCCGCCGAGGTGCTCGCCGCCTGCGCGCGCGTCGAGGCGCACGCGGCCGCGGCGCGCGGCCTGACGCTCGCGGTCGAGCCGACGCCGCAGGGCGTCCCCGACGTGGCGGCCGACCGCGACGCGCTCAGGCGCGTGGTGCGCAGCCTCGTCGAGAACGCCTTCAAGTACACGCCGGCCGGCGGCGCCGTCACGCTCTCGGCGCGGGGCAGCGACCCCGCGGGCGCGGCCGAGATAGTCGTGAAGGACACGGGCGTCGGCGTCCACGCCGAAGACCTGCCGCGCGTCTTCGAGAAGTTCTTCCGCGGCCGCCCGGCCGAGTCGCCGGGGGGCGCGCGCGGCGCCGGGGAGTTCGACGGCGGGCGCGGCGGCGGGGCGCCGGGCGTCGGGCTCGGGCTCTACCTGGCGCGCAGCATCGCGGAGCAGATGGGCGGGACGGTCACGGCCGAGAGCCCGCCGCCGGGCGAGGCGTCGGGGACGGCCTTCGCCGTGCGGCTGCCCGCGTGGCGGGAAGGGGACGCGGCGGCCGGCGCGGGGGCCGGGGAGGGCGAGGATGTCGGAGCGTTTGCTCGTGGTTGACGACGAGCCGAACCTTCTGGTGGCCGTCGGCGCGTGCCTGCGCGGCGAGGGGTTCGACGTGGTGACGGCGCGCAGCGGCGCCGAGGCGCTGGCGCGCGTGGCCGAGTCGGCGCCCGACCTGATAGTCAGCGATGTGCGCATGCCGGGCATGGACGGCTACCAGCTCGCGCGCCGGCTCCGCTCGAACCCGCGGACGGCGCTGACGCCCGTCGTCTTCCTGACGGCGAAGGACGAGACTTCAGACCGCGTCGAGGGGTTCCGCGCGGGCGTGGACGCCTACCTGACCAAGCCGTTCGAGCCGGACGAGCTGGTGGCCGTCATCCGCAGCATCCTCGAACGCGTGCGGCGCACGCACGCCGAGATAGCGCGCCTCGTCGGCTCGGCGCAGGCCGGGCCCGCGCCGCCCGCGCCCTTCTACGACGAGGCGCTGACCGAGGCCGAGGAGCGCGTCGCCGGGGCCGTCGCCCGCGGCCTCTCGAACAAGGAGATAGCCGCCGAGTTCCGCATCAGCGTCCGCACGGTCGAGAACCACATCAGCCACATCCTCTCCAAGAAGGGCTTCGGCAACCGCGTCGAGATAGCCCGCTACGTCCTCGACCGCGCGCGCGGCGGGTAAGTGTTATCACTCACGGCCGCTAGGTGGTAACACCGTCGCGGCGGCGGCCGGCGCCTGCTACGCTTGCGGCGTAGATTTCGACCACTCACGGAGGCTTACCGAGATGTTGTTCAAGAGGTTCAGGACGTACGCCGCGGCCGCCGCCCTGGCGCTGCTCGCCTCTCTCGCCCCCTCTGCCGCCGCGCAGGAGCCGGCGGCCCCGGCGCCGCAGCAGACGCCGCAGCCGCAGACGCCGCCGCAGCAGCCGCAGCAGACGCCCCAGCAGACGCCGCCGCAGCAGGCGACGCCCGCTGCGCCCGCTGCGCCCGCACAGCCCGCGCCGCAGAGCGACGCGCCCGCGCAGGCCACGCCGCAGGAGGCCCCGAGCGCGGCCGGCGAGGCGGTCGCCGCGAGGCCCGCGCCCGAGCCGCTCTACCGCGAATACCGCGGCGTGACGCTCGGCATGAAGGCCGAAGAGGTGCGCGCCAAGCTGGGCAAGCCGCAGGAGAAGGGCGACGACATGGACTTCTTCGTCCTCTCAGGGCGCGAGCGCGCGCGGGTGTACTACCGCGAAGGGAAGGCGACGGCCGTCATCGCCACCTACATCGGCGGGGACGCGGGGGCCCCGGCGCCGGCCGCCGTGCTCGGCAGCGAGATAGAGGCCAAGGCGGACGGCTCGATGTACCAGATGAGCAACTACCCGCAGGCCGGCTACTGGGTCGCCTACAGCCGCACGGCGGGCGACGCGCCGATGGTGATAATCACGATGCAGAAGCGGCCCTGACCGCGCGCCGCCGGCGGCGCCCGTGAACGAGCGCAGGCGCCGCCCGCACGCGTCCGCGCCCGCCGCCGCCGCCGGCTCAGCCGGCCTTGACGGCGAAGTGGATGTGGTCGCGGTGGTCGTTGAGCGTGGCGGCGTTGAAGTCGTGCTTCTCGCCGCGGTCGTAGTTCCAGTGGTTGCGGTCGGCCTGCCCGGCGACGCGCGCGTCCACGATTATCTCGTCAATGTTGAACTCGCCCACCACCTCGTCGGTCGCTATCAGCGGCAGCAGCGTCCGGGCAATCTCCTGGTTGCCGACGTCGAAGGCGCGGCCCCGCGCGTGGTTGCTCTGGCCCGTGGGGCGCAGGACGTCGCTGATGCGAATCTGGCCGTGCCTTGAGAGTTCGAGCGCCAGCCTCTGAAGCGACTCGGTCACCTTCACCGGCCCCGCGTTCTGGCCGAGCAACTCCCTGCGCAGCCTCGCCGACTTGCTGGCGGGCGCGTCGAAGATGATGCGCCCCGCGCTAATCTGACCTCTCAGGTCGTCCACCACGCTCATAAAATTCTCCTCTCGAAAGTGTGGGGCGTCCCGCGCCGCCGCGCCGGGTCGCGCGCGGGCCTGCGCGGGGCCGCCCCCGGCTCACCCTTTATGCGCCGTCGCGCGGTTTTGTTTCGACCCGCGCCGCGAAACCCGGGGGCCGCGCGGGACTTAGCCGCGCCTGCTATAATCCACGCGCGCCGGCCCCGCGCGGGCCGGCGCGCCTTTTATCTCGGAGAAGACGCGGCGGCGAGGGCGGGACTTAGTGGCAGACGAGAGAAGCCTCCTTTTCATCTTCGCGCACCCGGACGACGAGAGCTTCGGCGTGGCCGGGACGGCGGCGCGCTACGCCGACGAGGGCGCGCGCCTGACGCTCGTGACGGCGACGCGCGGTGACAAGGGCAAGTGCGGCGACCCGCCCGTGTGCGAGCCCGAGGCGCTGCCCGCCGTGCGCGAGGCCGAGCTGCGCGAGGCGGCGCGCGTCATCGGCGTCCGCGACGTGCGCGTGCTCGACTACAAAGACCGCGAGCTGGCCTCGGCGCCGCCCGAAGAGGCGCGCGCCGCGCTCGTCCGCGTCATCCGCGAGGCGCGGCCGCAGGTCGTCGTCACCTTCGACCCGCACGGCGTCAACCTCCACCCGGACCACGTCGCCATCAGCCGCTTCGCCGCCGACGCCGTCTCGGCCGCCGCCGACCCGCGCTGGCTGAGGGAGGCCGGCCCGGCGCACGACGTCGCCCGCCTGCTGTGGACGACGCCGACGCCCTTCTACGAACTCGCGCGCCTCGCGGAGCCGGGCGGCGAGCCGGGCGTTGACTTCCTCCTCGACGTCTCGCCGTGGCGGCGGCGCAAGGCCGCGGCGCTGCGCGCGCACCGCAGCCAGCACCTCCAGATAGACAAGCTGTTCTTCGACGTGCCCGACTCGGAGCGCGTCCTGAGCGTCGAGGCTTTCCGCGACGCGTGGCGCCGCGCCGCCACGCCCGCGCCGCTCGCGGACCTCTTCGCGGGCCTTTAAAGTCCCGGACTTCAGCGCGCGCGCGTGGGCGGGGGGCGGGAAGGGTGAGCATGCCGAAGCCGAGCATCCTGACGGTGGACGACGACCGCGAGGTTTTGAGGGCGGTGGAGCGCGACCTGCGCCGCCGCTACTCCGAAGACTACCGGGTGCTGCGCGCCGACTCGGGGGCGGCGGCGCTCGACACGCTGCGCGAGCTGAAGGTGCGCGGCGACGCGGTCGCGCTCCTGCTCGTCGACCAGCGCATGCCGGGCATGTCGGGCGTGGACTTCCTCAAGGCCGCCGCCGCGCTCTACCCCGAGGCGAAGCGGGCGCTGCTGACCGCCTACGCCGACACGGACGCCGCCATCCGCGCCATCAACGAGGCCAACGTCCAGCACTACCTGCTCAAGCCCTGGGACCCGCCCGAGGAGAACCTCTACCCCGTCCTCGACGACCTGCTCGAAGACTGGCGCGGCGCCTATCGGCCGCCGTTCGAGGGCGTGCGCGTCGTCGGCCTGCGCTGGTCGCCGAAGTCGCACGAGGTGCGCGACTTCCTCGCGCGCAACCAGGCGCCGTACCGCTGGCTCGACGTCGGCTCGGCCGAGACGGACGCCGAGGTCAGGCAGGTGGTCGAGTCCTTAGGCCCCGACGCGCTCAAACGCCTGCCGCTCGTCATCTTCCCCGACGGCGAGCGGCTGGAGCAGCCGACGACCGCCGAGGTGGCCGAGCGGCTCGGGCTGCGGCGGCGCGCCGTCTCGGAGTTCTACGACCTGGCCATCGTCGGCGGCGGGCCGGCCGGGCTGGCGGCGGCCGTCTACGGCGCGTCCGAAGGCTTGCGCACGGTGATGGTCGAGCGCGAGGCGCCGGGCGGGCAGGCGGCGCAGTCGAGCCGCATCGAGAACTACCTCGGCTTCCCGGCGGGTCTGTCGGGCGCCGACCTGACGAGGCGCGCGGTGGCGCAGGCGCGGCGCTTCGGCGTCGAGATACTCTCGCCGCAGGAGGCGGCGGGCGCGCGCGCCGAGGGGGCTTACCGCTTCCTGCGCCTCTCGGACGGCTCGGAGATAAGCTGCCACGCGCTGCTGGTGGCGAGCGGCGTGCAGTGGCGCATGCTCGACGTGCCGGGGATGGGGCGGCTCTCGGGCGCGGGCGTCTACTACGGCGCGGCGATGACCGAGGCGATGTCGTGCAAGGGCGAGGAGGTCTACGTCGTCGGCGGCGCGAACTCCGCCGGGCAGGCGGCCGTCCACTTCGCCAACTACGCGCGCGGCGTCGTGATGCTGGTGCGCGCGCCGTCGCTTGAGAAGTCCATGTCGCGCTACCTCATCGAGCAGATAAGGCAGACGCCGAACATCCGCGTCGAGTTCAACTCCTCGGTCGCCGCCGTGCACGGCGGCGAGCACCTGGAGGCCGTCTCAGTCCGCCGCTCCGGCACGGGCGAGACGGAGCGCGTCGCGGCCAACTACCTCTTCATCTTCATCGGCGCCACGCCGCGCACCGACTGGCTGGCGGGCGTCGTCGAGCGCGACGAGCGCGGCTTCATCCCGACGGGGCCCGACCTGATGCGCGAGGGGCGGCGGCCGCGCGGCTGGCCGCTCGACCGCGACCCGTACCTCCTGGAGACGAGCGTGCCCGGCGTCTTCGCCGTCGGCGACGTGCGCAAGGGGAGCGTCAAGCGCGTCGCCTCGGGCGTGGGCGAGGGCTCGGTCGCCGTCTCCTTCATTCACCAGTATCTCAGCAAGGTGGTGTGACGATGCCGGAAGCCGGGACGCACGGGGGGACGGAGGCGGGCGGCGGCGGCGGGCCGTCGGAGGCCGAGTGGGGCGAGCGCGTGGCGGCCGTCAGGCGCGTCGGCGTCTTCGCCGATTTGCCCGAAGACCAGCTACGCTGGTTCGTCGCGCACGCCGAGGAGCGGCGGCTCGCGCCGGGCGAGGTGCTGGCGCGGCGCGGCGAGCGGCCGCGCTGGATGACCGTCTACCTCGAAGGCGAGGTGCACGCCGTGCGCTCCGACGAGATGTCCGACGCCTACGTCTACATCGCGCGCGCGGGCGACCCGGCGACCGAGGTCAGCGGCATGCTCCCCTACTCGCGCATGACCGAGCACCCCTCGACGACCCGCGCCGTCACGCCGACGCGCCTGCTGCTCTTTCCCGCCGAGCTGTTCCCCGAAATGCTCGCGCGCATGCCGGCGCTGGCCGAGCGCCTCGTCGGCGTGATGAGCGACCGCGTGCGCGAGTCGGCGCGGCTCGACGTGCAGCAGGACAAGCTGCTCGCGCTCGGCAAGCTGTCGGCCGGGCTCGCGCACGAGCTGAACAACCCGGCGGCGGCCGCGCGCCGCGCCGCCGACGACCTGCTCGGCGCGCTCGAAGAGATGCGCGCCGCCGACCTGCGCCTGTGCCGCCACCCGCTCTCGGCCGAACAGCGCGAGCAGGTCGCGCGCTTCGAGCGTGAGGCGGTGGCCCGGCAGGAGGACGCGCCGCCGCTCGGGACGCTGGAGCAGAGCGACCGTGAGGAGGAGCTGGCGGCCTGGATGGGCGGGCAGGGCGTCGCCGACGGCTGGAGGGTCGCGCCCGCGCTGGTCGAGGCCGGGGTCGAGTGCGCGGCGCTCGAAGGGCTGCTGCGCGGCGTCGGCGCCGAGGCGTTCGGCGACGTGCTGGCGCGCGTCGCGGCGCAGCTCCGCGCGGCCTGCCTCGTCTGCGACATCAAGGCGGGCACGTCGCGCATCTCCGACCTCGTCGGCGCCATCAAGGAGTACTCCTACATGGACAGCGCGGCGCTCCAGGAGGTGGACGTCCACAAGGGGCTCGACAACACGCTCCTCATCCTCAAGCACAAGCTGAGGAGGAACTCGGTCGAGGTCACGCGCGACTACGACCCGGGGCTGCCGCGCGTCATGGCCTTCGGCGGCGAGCTGAACCAGGTCTGGACGAACCTCATAGACAACGCCGCCGACGCGATGCGCGGGGGCGGCCGGCTGAAGGTGCGCACGCGGCGCGAGCCCTCGTGGCTGATGGTCGAGGTCAGGGACAACGGGCCGGGCATCCCCGAGCAGGTGCGGCCGCACCTGTTCGAGCCCTTCTTCACCACGAAGCCCGTGGGCGAGGGGACGGGGCTCGGGCTCGACACGGCGCTGCGCATCGTGCGCAAGCACAGGGGCAACATCCGCTTCGAGACGAAGCCCGGCGACACCTGCTTCCAGGTGCGGCTGCCGCTCGGGCCGCCGGGCGAGGGCTGACGGGGGGCGTCGTCAAACAGCTATGAATCACTTTCTCGCCGCCGGCGGCCCGCCGCCCTTCTTCGCCGAGGCCGCGGCGCTCATCGCGGCCGGCGCGGTCGTCGCCTACGTCTGCCAGCGCTTCAGGCTCGTGCCCGTCGTCGGCTTCCTGCTGGCGGGCGTGCTCATCGGGCCGAACGCGTCGGGGCTGGTGCGCGACCAGGGGCTGGTTGACGCCGCGGCCGAGGTGGGCGTCATCCTGCTGCTCTTCACCATCGGCATCGAGTTCAGCCTCGAACGCCTGGGGCGCATCAAGAAGTTGATATTCGCCGGCGGCGGGTTGCAGGTCGGGCTGGCGACCGCGCTGACGACTTTGCTGCTGGCGGCCTTCGGCGTGGACTGGCGCGCGGGCGTCTTCACGGGCTTCCTCGTCGCGCTCAGCTCGACGGCCATCGTGCTCAAGGTGCTCGGCGACAAGGGCGAGACGAACCGGCCGCACGGGCAGGTGGCGCTCGGGCTGCTCATCTTTCAGGACCTTGCGATTATCGTGATGGTGCTGCTCGCGCCGACGCTCGGGGGCGCGGGCGGCGGGGCGGCCGGCATCGCGCTGGCGCTCGCCAAGGCCGGGGGCATCATCGCCGCCGTGCTGCTGCTGGCGCGGCGCGTGATGCCGAAGGTGCTGGAGGCGGTGGCGCGGACGTGCTCGCCCGAGATTTTCCTGCTCGCCGTCATCGCCATCTGCTTCGGGACGGCCTACCTGACGAGCCTCGCGGGCGTCAGCCTGTCGCTCGGCGCGTTCCTCGCCGGGCTGCTGGTGAGCGAGAGCCGGTTCAGCGAGCACGCGCTCGGCGAGATTCTGCCGCTACAGATTCTCTTCAGCGCGGCCTTCTTCATCTCGGTCGGGATGCTTCTGGACGTGGGCTTCCTCGTGCGCGAGCTGCCGTTCGTCGCCGGGGCCATCGCCTTCGTGCTCGCGGTCAAGGTCGTGACGACGGGCGCCAGCGTGCTGGCGCTCGGCTACAGGCTGCCGGTGGCGGCGGCGTCGGGGCTGGCGCTGGCGCAGGTGGGCGAGTTCTCGTTCGTGCTGGGGCGCGTGGGGCGCGAGGCGGGGCTCTCGCCGGCCGGGCTGGCGGAGTCCGGCTCGCAGACGTTCATCGCCGCGACGGTCGTGCTGATGGTCCTGACGCCGCCGCTCATGCAGGCCGGCTCGCGCCTCGCGCGGCGCATCGAGCGCAAGCACGACGCCGGCCGCGCCGAAGACCTCGACGACGCCGCGCCGCCCGAACACCTCGCGGGCGTCGAAGACCACGTCATCGTCGCGGGCTACGGGCAGGGGGCGCGGCGCCTCGTGCGCGTGCTCTCGGGCTCGCGCATCCCTTACGTCATCACGACGCTCAGCCCCGAGGGCGCGGCCGAGGCCGAGGCCGAAGGGCTCCCGGTGCTGCGCGGCGACGCCGGCCGCCAGCGCACGCTCCAACTGGCCGGCGTCGAGCGCGCGAAGGTCGTCGTCGTCGCCGACGACGAGCCGGAGATGACGCGCAGAATCGCGGCCGTCGCGCGCACGCTCAACCCGACGGCGCGCATCCTCGTCCGCACGCGCCGCGTCGAGGACGTCGAGCGGCTGACGGCGGCGGGCGCCGACCGCGCGGTGGCCGAGGAGCTGGAGGCGGTCGTCGCGCTCTTCAGCGACGTGCTGCGCGACTACCGCATCCCGGCCGCCGAGATTGACGCGCACGAGGAGGCCATCCGGCGCGGCGGTTACGCGGCGCTGCTCGGCGACCGCGCCGCGGGCGACGACCCCGTCGTCGTGTGCGACACGGACGCCGACTGCCTCGACACGCGCACGGTGACGGTGCGCGCCGGCGCGCCCGCCGCCGGGCTCTCGCTCGCCCGGCTCAACCTCGAAGGCGACTACGGCATCAGCCTGCGCGAGGCGCGCAGGGGCGGCGAGACTTTCCACGACCCCGGCGGCGACTTCGCGCCGCGGCCGGGCGACGAGCTGCTGCTCGCGGGGACGACCGACGCCTTCGCCCGCGCGGCCGCGCTCTTCAAGGCGGGCGGCGGCGGCGCGGGGCCGGCGGGCGGCGGCGGCGGCGACGCGGTGGAGGAGGAGGAAGAGGAGATGACCGACAGAAGAGTAGGAGCCGACGTGGACACGGAGCACGAGGTCAGGCTGAACCCGGGCGACCTCTCGACGACCTGCCCGCACATCGCGGAGGCGCGCGCGGTCGTCCCGAGCGCGCGCGGGTGCGAGGAGTGTCTGCAAACGGGCGACACGTGGGTGCACCTGCGGCTCTGCATGACGTGCGGCCACGTCGGCTGCTGCGACTCGTCGAAGAACAGGCACGCCTCGAAGCACTACCCGGCGACCGGCCACCCCATCATCAGGTCGCTCGAACGCGGCGAGGGCTGGGCCTGGTGCTACCCGGACGAGAAGTTCCTCGGCGGCTGAAGGGGGAAGGGCGGGAGACGTTCGGCGGCCCCCGCCCCCGGCCGCCGTCACTCGAAGACGGCGACGGCGCGCACGGGCGAGCCCGTCCCGCCGCGTATCCTGAGCGGCAGGCCGATGAAGCGGAAGCGGCCGCGGCCGGCCAGCAGGTGCAGGTTGCACATGTTCTCGTAGTGCGTGAAGCCCAGCTCGCCGCAGACGCGGTGCACCTCCTTGTTAGAGACGCCGCGCACGCCGGGCGCGGCCGGCTCGACGCCGAAGGCGGCTATCTTCAGCCCGCCCAGCCAGCGCGCGGCGTCGGCGCTGACGCCCGGCCCCCTGTGCCAGTCGCCCGTCCCGAACGCGCGCCGGTAGTGGTCCGTGTAGAGCAGCACGGTGTCGCCCGGCTCGATGCGCAGACCCGCGGCGTCGAGGGCGCGCTCGAGGTCTGCGACCTCGATGAGTTCCATCAGCCCCTTGTCGGACAGGTCGAGGCAGAGCCCTTCGGTGTAGAAGGTCGAGAGCGGCATCGCGTCTATCGAACGCTCCCGGTGCTCGCGCCCCATGTGGCTGATGGCGTCAACGTGCGTGCCCGTGTGCTCGCCCAGTTCGAGCAGGTTGACGGCGGGCGAGATGACGCCGCCGCCGTCAACGCCGTCCAACTGCTCGTGCGAGAGGTGGACGCTGACCTTCACTTCCGGCAGGCCGGGGAAGACCGGCATGCCCGTAAATATCTCCTGGCTCAAGTCTATTATTTCCGGCATGATTTAACCCTTTCCGACTCTTCGGCCGCGTATGCCTTACAGAATCGAAAACATTAAAACAGAAACCTGGCGCCGAATCATCGCCGACCTGGAGGCCGCGGGGTTCGAAGAAACTTACGGCTACGACGGGCCGGACGCGGGGCTGGACTACAATCGCATCGAGTTGACGCGCCGCGGCGGCGGCGAGGTGGTCGTCTTCGAGTGGGACAACTGGTCGGAGGGCGAAATCCGCGCCGCGCCGCCGATGCTGGAAGCGCTCCGCGAGAAGTACGGGCTGACCGCCCCCGTCGAAATCCTGTAGCGCCCTCCGCCCGGCCGCGCGCCGCGGCGGGCAGAACCCCCGAGCGTCGAGCCGAAGACCTTTGAGCGTCGAGCCGTAGGGTGTCCGGATTAACGCCTAACCGCCGGGGGTCAGAATGAACATCGGGCCGCAGGGCGGCCGAGGTATGAAGCCGTGGGCGAGTCGCCGCGCCGAATCACAAACGTCCTGCTGCGCGTCTCGGTAGACCCCGGCCACGGCGGCGTGTTCGCCGAGTACAGGGTAGACCCGGCCGCGGAAGGCTTCCGGGTGGCGCTGAGGATTTCCGCGGCGTCGCCGCGTGCGGGCGCGGCCCCGGCGCCGCGGCCCCCTTCGCGCACGCCGCAGCCGACGCCGGCCGCGTCTGAAGCTACCCCCGAGCCGACGGCGTTGACGGAGGCGCTGACCAAAGACCGGCGTGAGGCGGAGGACTTCCTCCGGCGGCTCTCAGAGGAGTTCAACGTCTACGGGATGACGGACCTGCGCCCCGCGCACCCGTTCCTGCACCCGACCTTCTACAGCTTCAGCTTCCGCGACGCCGGCGGCGGGGGCCACGACTTCGAGTACGCCGTCGAGTGCGCGAACCATCCGGACGAGAGGTACAAAGCGCTCGTCCGTGAGTTCGAGAGCTTCTTCGAGGCGGCGCGGGTCTTCGGCGAATTCTTCGAGCGCGGGCGGCGCGGCGTGTGATGGGGATACCGCTCGACATCTTCAGCCTCTACAGCTTCGAGGGCGAGGGCTGCCGGCACTACCTGCTGCTCAGGGTGGGGCGGCCCGAGTTCCACAACGCCGACGAGGGCGACTACGGGCGCGCGGAGGCCGCCGCGGAGGGGAAGAGGCGCGAGCTGATTGGAGTTTACGAGGCGGGGGCGCTGGCCCGCGAGTGCGCGGCCGCGCGGCACGCGGCGACGCTCGCGGGCGAGTTGCAGGCGCGGCCGGCGGGCGTCGAGTCATTCGAGGCCGGCGGGGGCTACGTCGAAGTGTGGGTGGCCGGGACTCGCTACGGCCGCCCGTGGGTGGTGTTCGGGACGGCCGAGACGGAGGAGGAGTTCTGGCGCGAGGTGCGGCTGGACGAAGACCTTTCCGGCTTAGGCCCGACCGCGCCCGCGGAGAGGCGGCGGGCCTACTTCCTCTCGGAAGAGGGGGACGGGGCGGGCGGATGAGGCGCGGCGCCCGCCGGCCGGAGGCGGCGCGGCGCAATCGCCCGCGCGGTCAGGTGTTCGTCCCCGGTCAGGCCGGTCGGTCGGGGGTTCCGCGGGGATATTTTGCGTGACGGCGTGGGGGCGTTGACCGGGCCCGACGGCGCTTTGAGGAGTCGCAGTGAAAACAGAGATGCCCGAACACCGCCTGAGCCTCGCGAACATCGAACGCGCGGCGGCGTTGATTGACCCAGTCTTCCTGAACACGCCGCAGTACAGGGCCGAGGCGCTCGAACCGCTGCTCGGCTGCCGGCTCGTCGTCAAGGTGGAGACGCTCAACCCCATCCGCTCGTTCAAGGGGCGCGGCGCATCCTTCTTCGTCTCGCGGGCGCCGGCGGGCGTGACGCTGGTCTGCGCCAGCGCCGGCAACTTCGGGCAGGCGATGGCCTACGCCTGCCGCGCGCGCGGCGTCCCGCTGGTCGTCTACGCCAGCGTCAACGCCAACCCGCTCAAGGTCGAGCGGATGCGCGCGCTCGGCGCGGAGGTGCGGCTGAGCGGCGAGGACTTCGACGCCGCCAAGCTCGAAGCCAAGCGCGCCGCCGCCGAGACGGGGATGCGGCTGGTCGAGGACAGCCTCGACCCCGAGACGGGCGAGGGCGCGGGGACGATTGGGGCGGAGCTTTTGCGCTGGCCCGAGGAGTTCGACGCGGTCGCCGTCCCGCTCGGCAACGGCGCGCTGCTGACGGGCGTCGGGCGCTGGCTGAAGGCGCACGCGCCGCGGACGCTGGTCGTCGGCGCGGCGGCGCGCGGCGCGCCGGCCATGCACGACTCCTGGCGCGCTGGGCGCGTCGTCGAGTACGCCGGGATTGACACCATCGCCGACGGCATAGGCATCCGCCTGCCCATCCCCGAGGTGGTGCGCGACATGGAGGGCGTCGTGGACGACGTGGCGCTGGTCGGCGACGACTCGCTGCTGCGTGCGATGCGGCTGCTGCACGAGGGCCTGGGGCTGGTGGTCGAGCCGTCGGGCGCGGCCGGCGTCGCCGCCATCCTCGAAGACCGGGCGCGCTTCGAAGGGCGGCTGGTGGCGACCATCATCTGCGGCGGCAACCTGACGGCCGAGCAGATGCGGGGCTGGCTGGGCTGAGGCTTCGCCGGCGCGCTGAGTTTTTTAGGGGCGGGCCCCCGGCTTCACGCCGAAGACCTCGGGCGAGTCGAGACTGCGGGCGAGAGTGCCGCGGCGCCGGCGGCGTCGTCAGCCGACGAGGCGCGCCAGTTCGCGGTCGAGCGCGCGGAGCAGTTGCGGGGCCGACTGCTGTAGGAAGAAGTGGTCGCCGTCGAACACGCTCAGGGAGAAGTCGCCCGCCGCCTGCTCGCGCCAGCCTTCGAGCTGTTCGCGCGCGACCAGCGTGTCGCGCAGCCCGCCGTAGGCCGAGACGCGGCAGGCGAGCGGCTCGCCCGGCTCGTAGACGTAGGACTCTACCGCCTCGAAGTCGGCGCGCAGCAGCGGCAGCATCAGCCTCATCAGCTCCGGGTGCTCGAAGACCTCGGCCGGCGTGCCGTTGAGCCGCCGCAGGTTGGCGACGAACTCCTCGTCGGGGAGGCCGTGGATAGGCGGGTCGGGGTCGGGAAGCTGCGGCGCGCGGCAGCCGCCGACGAACAGGTGCGCGGGCCCGGCGCCCGCCCCGCTCCGCAGCCGCCGCGCCACCTCGAAGGCGATGAAGGCGCCCATGCTGTGCCCGTAGAAGGCGAAGGGGCGGTCGAGCAGCGGGCGGACGCCTTCGGCCAGCCGCTCGGCCATCGCCGAGATGCTGGTCAGCGGCTCGGCCGAGATGCGCGAGGCGCGGCCGGGCAGCAGCGCGGCGTGGATTTCGACGTCGGGCGCGAGGTGGCGGGGCCATTCGCGGAAGACGAAATCGCTCCCCCCCGCGTAGGGGAAGCAGAAGAGGCGTGCGCGGGGCGCGGGGCGCGGGCGCAGCGCCCTGAACCACTCGGGCGAACCGGGCTGTCTCGACATAAAAGGGCGAAGCCCTCCCGCGCCGAGGGCGGGAGGGCAGGCGAGGCCGCGCGCGCGGGACTAGAGCCCGCTCTCCTCCATCTTCTTGCGGAGGCTCAAGGGGCGCATGTCGGTCCACACCTCCTCGATGTGGGCGAGGCACTCGGCCTTCGTCCCCGACTTGCCGGCGTCGTTCCAGCCGAGCGCGTTCTCGCGGTCGGCGGGCCAAATCGAGTACTGCTCCTCGTGGTTGACCACCACCTTGTAAATCGTGTTGTCTTCCTGGTCTTCTCTCTGCATGGACTCTCCTTCGGTGTGTCTGGCGGGCCGCCGTGGGGCTCGCGCCCGCGCGGGATGTGTTCGGGCTGGGCGAATATACTTTAACCGCGCGAGGCGTCACAAGGGGAGAGTTCGAAGGCCGCCCGGGCGCGGCGCGGCATGACGCCCGTTCGCAACCGCCCGGCTCGGAAGTCTCGCCGGAGCCTCCAACGCGGGACGCGCCTTTTCCCCGTTCTCAACTTCTCTCGGCGGCCGCGCCCGCCGCCCGTCTCCACGCGACGCAACCCGACGCCTTTCGAACGCGCCGCCGCCGGCCGTCTTCAACACGGCGGCGGCCCGCCGCCGGCGCGCGCGCGGGCGTTCAGACGAGCAGGTCAATCTTGAGGCGTTCGAGAACGTCGCTGATGGGGTTGGCGACCCCGTAGCCCTCGACGCGACGCGCGGCCGCGGCGGGCGCGGAGGCGGGCGTGTCGGCGGCGGGCGCGGGCGTCGCCGAGGGCGGCGCCGGGGCGCCGGCGAAGACGAGGCCGAGGGCGTGCCGCCGCCCGTCCACGACGAGCGAGCCGCTGTCGCCCTTCGAGACGAACCTCGTGAAGTCGGGCGCCTTCGGCTCGACGAGAATCTGGTTCTTGAAGAAGGCGGCCTGCCCCGTGCGGTCGTACCTGACCCAGATGTCCAGGTGGACGGAGAGGACGCTCCCCTCCGTGTAGCCGGTCGTGCGGCCGAACTTGCGCGCCGGCTCGCCCGGCCGTACGTCGCGCTTCTCGACGTGGCCCTCGACCGCGCCGACGTGCGGGATGACGGGCTTGTGCCCCTGCGGCTCCCAGAGCCTTGCGATGGCGGCGTCAACGTGGTTGGGCTCGCTCGTGTCGCCGTCGAACCTGAGCGCGGAGTAGTTGACGAGCGCGGCGACGGGCCTGCCGCCCGAAGGCTCGCCCGGGCTCGGCTGCGTGATGAGGTCGCCGTCGTCCACCGCGTTCTTTTGCAGGTCGGCGAAGACGTGCGAGTTGCTGAGGAGGTGAACCTCCCTGCGCCGCGGCAGACGGCTGCGGCGCGTGCAGAAGTAGCCGATGGTGCCGCTCTGGCCGGCGAGGTTGACGTTGGCGCCGCTGACGCCGCCGACGATGACCTCCTCGCGCCCGCGGATGCCTTCGGAGTACGACCCCCGCGCCGCGGGCGGCCCCGCGCCCGACAGCAGCTCGGCCGCCGGCATCTCCAGCAGCACGAGCGGCGCGCCGCGGAAGTCGGACGGCAGCGCCGACCCGCCCGCGCCCTCCCACAACTCCGCGGCCGAGTCGCCGACGAAGACCTGTATGCAGTAGCCCGCGCCCGACGCCCACGCGCCCACGCCGACGGCGTGGATGTTCGGCGAGAAGCCGGGGCGCAGGAAGGCCGCGCTCAACTCGTCCTTGAGTTTGACGACGCGCGCGAGCGCGCCCCCGTCGGAGGGGCGGGGCGCGCGCCTGAGAGAGCGCGCGCGCAGCCGGCCGCGGACGTACAGCCACGCCAGCCACGCGAGCACGAGCGCCGCGGCCGCCCAGGTGTACTCGTCATAGTATTCGTAGGTGACGAGCCCGCCGGCGGCGTCGCGGCGCGTCCAGATGACGTGTCGGCCGAGTGCGAGAAGCATGGTCGCGCCTCACATTCCGTCAATGGACGGCAGCTCCGTCGAGACGGGGTGGCAGAACTGTAGCTGGTTGACCGAGCCGCCGCCGGCGCGCTCTTCGCCGTCGTCTTCGAGGACGGGCGCGAGGTCGAAGCGCTCGCCGGTCGGGCTCGCGAGGTAGCCGTAGTAGTCGGCCATGTCGCTGTAGACAGCGTCCTCGCCGTAGTCCATGTTCTTAATCTCGACGCGGAACGGGAGCCCCTCGACGCGCCGGAGCGTGTGCGTCTCGGCGCCGCCGTCGAAGCTGATGGTGAGGCCGACCTCGGCGCCTTCGAGCTTGACGCCGACCGTCTCGCCGACGTGGCCGAACAGCTCGCGCCGCCCGCGGGCGGGGCCGCCGGCGCACGCCTCCACCTTCTCGAAGAAGAGGTTGGTGGCGAGCCTGTGCGTGTAGAAGAGGCCGTTGCCGACGTGGATTTTCGTCACGGGGTGTTGGCTCCGCCCCGTCGGGCGCAGCGGCGCGCCGCCGCCGTGCAGCGCCTCCATGTTGACTATCCAGCGGAAGTCGTTGACGTCGTCCGAGGTGAGCCGGTCGAAGTCGCCGCGCCTGTAAACCTCGAAGCCCTCGACGGCCGGGCCGCCGAGCGCCTTTATCTCGACCGTCACGCCTTCGCGCGGCAGGTCGCGGTAGACGGCGACGTCCTGGTAGATGACGAGGTCGCCGCCCGCCCCGTCCTGAAACATCGGCCGCTGGATTTTGACGCTCAGCGTGTGCCGGCCGTCGCGGATGGCGGCTATCTCGCCGCGGCGCCGCTCCTCGTTGAAGCAGATGATGCCGAGGCCGGTGAACCTGACGAGCGCCGTGGCCGAACTCTCTTTCAATGACATGGTTCGCGTCTCCTTGCGTTGCGGGGGTTGAAAACATTCTCTCGGCTTAGAGTGACGTGGCGGGCGCGGAACGTAACGCGGCCGCCCGCGTAAAAAGTCGCCTAGCGGCAGACCCACGCGCCGAAGAGCCGCGCGCAGGCCAGCCGCCTGGCGCGCGGGACGTTGACGACGCGCGGCTCGCCGTTGGCGTTCGCGCTCACCCGCCAGACGTAGCTGAGCGTGACGGAGGCGGCCTTGCAGTCGCGCGACAGCGCGCCCTCGTAGGCGATGTCGCCGAGCGCCGCCTCTGCGTTGTCAACGCGCGCGAACTCGGCGACGACGCGGGGGCGCTCGCGCTCGATGCCGCGCCGCCAGGAGCCGCCGAAGGCGGCGAGGATTCTTTGCAGCTCGCGGCGCCGGTCGGCGTCAGAGCACTCGGCGGGCTCGGCCGGCCGTGCGGGCTCCTGCGCCGGCGCCCAGGTCGGCGTCCACAACTGCGTGGGCCGGCGGGTGGGCGTGGGCGTGGGCGTGGGCGTCGTTTGAGTCGTGACGGGCGTCGGCGTCGTTTGAGTCGTGACGGGCGTGGGCGTCGGCGTGGCCGAGTCGGCCGGGGGCGGCGGCGGGGGCTGTGACGTGTCGGGCGCGCCGTTCGCCGGCGTCGTCTCCGCGGGCGTGGCGTCCGTGCGCGGCGTCGCGGGCGGGCCGGCGTCCCCGGGCGTCGCGGGCACGGCCGCGGCGGCGGGCTCAAGCGGGAGGAGGGTGGTCGTGGCTCCCCCCGTCGGCGTCGTCGTGCGCGTCGGGTCGGCGGCGCGCGCGGGCGGGGCGGCGGCCGGCGCGGGCGGCGTCCCGTCCCGCGCGACCTCGGTCGGCGGCGCGGGCGCGAGGTAGATGAGGCTGTTGACGATGGTCACGCAGACGACCGTGACGGTCATGAGAGTCGTCGTCAGTCGCGTCGTGACGCGCCGCCACTTCAGGCGCCGCCGGCGCCGGCCCAGCGCCTCGGACTTTTGTCGAAGGACGCGGGCGCCTTCGTCCCAGACCTCGCCGCGCGGCTCAACGAAGGCCAGCGGCGCCCCGTCGGCGAGGCAGAAGGCCGGTTCGCCGTCGTCGTAAAAATCACCGCACGTCGGACAGATTCGCATGGCTCAAACCTCAGTAGTCGGCGTAGCCGCCGTAGAGTGAGAAGGCGGCCCAGTAGAAGGGCGCGCGCGTGGCGTCGCGCCCGAGGATTTCGAGCTGCGCGCGGCGCAGCGCCTCGGCCGAAGTCATCCCGCGCCGCGCGCGGTTGTGGTGGAAGGCGACCATCAGGTCTTTCGTCGGGCCGGAGTCAACCTGCCACTGGCTGGCGACGACGAGCGGCGCGCCCAGCGCGAGGAAGGCGCGCGCCGCGCCGACCGCGCCCTCGCCGCGGTCGTAACGCTCGAACCCCGTCTCGCACGCTGAGAGGACGACCAGCCGCGCGCGCGGCAGCCTGTACGCGCCCAGCTCGGACGTGCGCAACTCGCCGCCGGCGAAGAGCATTTTCGAGGCGCCGGGCGAGCGGCGGTTGGCGACGAAGTGGCCTGCGAAGTGAATCACCTCGAAGCCCCCGAAGAGGCGTAGGAAGCTTTCGCGCGTGGCCGAGGCCCCGAGCAGCGCGGCGGCGCGCGGGTAGTCGGCGGCGACGGCGCGCGCCTCGTCCTCGGCGTCGCGCAGGCTTGGGAGTCCCGGGTTCTCGGCGCGGTCGAAGTCGGGGTCGCCGACGCTCAGCACGCCCTCGCCGCCGGCGCGGCCTTTGCGCCGCGCGTCGAGGGTCGCCAGCGCCAGCACAGACGCGCTCGGCGCCTGGAAGAGCGCGAAGTCTTCGAGCAGGTAGCGCCCCGCCGGCGAGACGAGCGAGGCGAACGCCAGCCGGTGCAAAGACTTGTCAGGCGACAGGCAGACCTGCCTGCCCGCGTCGAGGCCGGGCGGAATCAGCAGGTCGTAAAGCTCGCGCGCGGCCAGCGAGACGGCGCGCGCCTCCGGAGAGTCGGCGCGCGCGCCCCCGCTTGCGACGACCGCCGACTGGTAGGCGTCCACCTTCGCCTCAAGCTCCGCGGCCGTCAGCGCCTTCTCGTACAGGCTGAAGCGCGTCGGCGACACGACCCAGACCGCGAGCCTGTCCGGCAGCACGGCGTACTGCACGAGCTGGACCTGTTCGGGGATGCGCGCCTGAATCTCGTCGGGCGAGAGCGGCCGGGCGACCGCGCCGAACTCGCGCTCGACCTCGGCCATCGGCCTGCCGGACTCGACGAAGTCGAGGAGCGAGCGGGCGCGCGAAGTCTCGGAGAGCGCGAAGGCGCGGCGCGCGTCGCCGCCGGAGAGCGCCTCGGCGACGGCCGCGTCGAAGACGTCCTGCTCGGCGTCGAAGAAGGCGCGGCGCGTCGAGTCCTCGCGGATGCGCGCGCGGTACTCTTCGGAGAGCGCCAGCACCGTCTTCAGCTCGGCGGCGAACTCGTCGCGGCGGCCGAGCCGCCGCAGGCAGAGGAGGCGGCCCTTGTGAAGCTGGTAGGCGCCGAAGGTGAACTCGGGCAGGCGCGCGTAGAGGCCGCGCGCCCTTTCGTAGTCGGCGAGCGCGCCCTCGCAGTCGCCCGCGCGGCCGCGGACGTCGGCGAGCAGCAGGTAGGCGTCGGCGGTCGTCCGCGTGTTCTCGGCGCCGTCGCCGCGCGCGAGCGCGAGGCGCTCGGCCTCGCCGGCGTAGTCGAGCGCCGCGCGCAAGTCGCCCTTCGCGGCCGCGGCGTTGACGAGGTTGATGAGGTTCTCGTTGACGCGGCCGCTGTCGGGCCACGTCTCGCGCGCGAAGTCGAGCGCCTCTCTGGAGAAGCCGAGCGAGGCGGAGTAGAGCTTCAGCCTGAGCGTGAGCAGGGCGAGCGTCCCCTTGTCGCGCCAGAACTGGCTGCGGCTGCGGAAGTAGACGTCGTCGTTCGTAAGCATCCTGCCGGCGTAGGCGAGGGCGGGCTCCATCTCGCCGAGGTCTGAGTGGTAGAGCGCGAGGGCGTCGAGCGCGTGCTGCGTCTCGAAGACGTTGCCGGCCTCCTCGGCCAGCCGCAGCGCGGCCCTGAAGTTCCTGCTGGTCTGCGACAGACCCGTCTGCCGGAAGTCGCTGACCGCGAGCCAGTAGTGGGCCGGGGGCGCGAGGATTTTGAAACGCTTTCTCTCGGCCGTCTCGATGAGCGCGGCGGCGCGCGCGCGGCTGGCGGCGACGCGCGCCACGTCTGGGAGGAACTGCGCCGCCCACGTCTCGGCGACCGCCGCCTCGCACTCGTCGCCGAGCGCGGCGAAGAGGTCGCGGCTCCGCTCGAACTGCGCGATGGCCTGCGCGAAGTCGCCCGCTATCAGCCGGTGCGCCTCGGCGAAGGCGTCCTTGGCGCGCAGCAGCGGCGCCAGCTTGTCGGGGCTGGCGGCGGCGTAGTAGCCGGCCAGCTCATAAAAAAAAACTCAGAACGGCGCTCGCGTTCGAGGTCGCCGACGCGCCCGAGCGCGGCGAGGCTCTCGGCCGCCTCCGCCTCGTCGTCGCGCAGCCGCGCCTCAAGGTAGCGGCGCGAGAGCTGGAGCGGGACGGCGGCCGTCGTCAGAAGCCCCTTCGTCTCGTCGTGAATCCTGAGCGCCCGCGCCTCGTCGCCGGCGCGGGAGGCCGCGAGGAAGTCGCCGAGCACCTGCCCGTCCGTCCTGAAGAGGGCGCCGCCTTCGTCGAGCCGCGCGAGGTTGGCGCGCGCCTCGTCGGCCCACTTCGAGGACGAGTCCCTTTGCAGGTAGAGCGCCCACGACTCGCGCGCTTGCCGCGGCATCCGCAACTCCTGCAAGGCGAGCGAGCGGTTGAAGAGCGCTTCGAGCAGCGAGGGGTTCAGCTCGGTCGCGGCCGTGAACTCTTCGAGCGCGCGCGCAAGCTCTTCGAGGCGGCGCTCGCGCGGCGCGGACTTCGCCAGCTCGAAGCGGGCCGCGCCGAGGTCGTTGCGCAGGCGCGCGTCGCGGCCGTCGAGCTTCGCCGCCGCCTCAAGCTCGCGGACGGCCTCGGCGTGCCGGCGCTGCGTCAGGTAGAAGACGCCGAGCGCGTGGCGCGTGCGCGCGCCGGGGCGCTCCTCGGCCGCGGCCAGCAGGTCGTTCTCGATGCGGCGCAGCCGTCCCCGCTCGCGCGGCTCGGGCTCGCCGCGCGTCTGCGCGAGCGGCGCGTACCCGAACTCGGAGACGCGCGTCTCGGTCGTCCGCCCGTCCCTGTAGAGGGCGCGCAGCTCGGCCAGCTCGTCGCCGCCGCGCCGGCCGAAGTAGACGAGCGCCGCGAGCGCCGCGACCAGCAGGACGGCGAGCGCGGCGGCGTGGCGCGGCCGCGCGAAGAACGCCTTGAGCGAGTCAAAGAACGTGGGGCCCCCTGCGGCCTTCGCGGCGGCCTTCGCGGCGGCGGGCTCGCGCGCCGACTCTTCGGCGTCGCGCGCCAGCGCCCTCTCCCTGAGCGCGCGCGTCAGCTCGACCTTGAAGCGGCGGTCGGGGTTGACGGCGAGCGTCGCGCGGAAGCTCGCCGCGTCGCGCTCGCCGAGGCGGCCGAGCACGTAGTCGTTGACGAGGCCGTCCTCGGCGAGCGCCACCCGCGAGCAGAACTCCTCGTCGGTGAACAGCAGCTCCTCCAGCCCTTCGAGCGTCGCCTCGTCCGAGACGCGGCCCAGAAGGTACTCGCGGACTGCCCCGTCGCTCTTGAAAGTTTCGTCCATCCGGGTCGCCGCCCTCCAGACCCGCCGCCGCGCTCGGCCCCCGCCCTAGCCCATGCACTCGCGGACGCAGACCTTCAGCTTCCGCTTGATTCTCATCACGCGCATCCGCAGCGCCGTCTGCGTCATCTCCAACCCCTCGGAGATGCGCCTGTGCAGTTCTATCTTCGCCAGCTTGACCTCGGAGAAGTAGTCGAGAATCAGGTTGCGGCTCTCCGCCGGAAGCTCGGCGAGGCAGCGGTCGAGGCACTCGCGCGAGAAGCTCGGCTCCTCGGGCGCCGGCGCCGCGACCTCCACCTCGTCGAGGCCGACCCGCGGCCGCTCGCGCCGCAGCGACTCGCGCAGGACGTTGCGCGCGACGCCGTAGCAGTAGGCGAGCTTGTGCTCGACGCGCTCCTCCCTGAGCTTGAGGATGACGCGGTTGATTGTCTCGTCGGCCAGCTCGTCGGGGAAGTGGCGCCCGCGCTGCGCGAAGAAGGTGCAGAGGCGGAAGCGCAGGCGCTCATACTCCTCGCCCCCGCTGTCGCCGCCGGGGCTCAGCCATTCGAGGAAGCCCGCAAACTCTTCTCGCGTCACTTCGTCCTTCACACGTGTTTTACCGGCTGTTGAGCGCGTCCGATGCGGGCGTTCGGGAAAGCGCGCGTAGCATAGCTCAACTGACCGGGCGATAGAAGAACTTTCCGTCGAGAGCCTTGCGGGCGCCGCCGCAATTAAAAGAGCGGGCGGGGGCGGCGTCCGGCGGCGCGCCCACGTCGGGGTCGTTTCGCGCGTTATGTTTTTCCTCCCGGGGTCAGAGTTCGCGCGGGCCCGCCGGAGGGTTTCTCGCGCCCGCCGCCCTTGTGTGGCGCCGCGCGGCCGAAACGTAACGCGCCCGCCAAAAAAAATTAGCCCCGCGCGCGCGCGTCACGTCGCCTTGCATCTGCGGCGCCTCGCTCTCGTCCTCGCAGCGCGCCGCGCCAGAGACGCGCGTCATCGGCTCAAGGTCAGGTCGTCCCGGGCGCGGCGCGCCCGAAACTCCCGCAAGAGGCGGCGGGTCGTCGCGCCGTGACGCGGGCCGCCGCGCGGCGCCTTCCCGTACGCCTTCTGTTTGGAGGCGGCGGCGCGCGTGTCCACGAATGTATACAGGGGCGCGCGTCCGTGTCTCGCATGGTGTACAAGCGCGCGCCGCCGCCTTCGAGAGAAAGTCTACGTTTACGTCGGAAACGGAGACGGCGCGGGCCACGGCGCGAGTTGGCATACGGGTTGCCAACCGGCAACCACACACCGTCGCTGCCGGCCCCCTCGCGGGCCGCTCGCAGCCTCAAACAACTTTCCGAAATCAGCCGGCCGCGCCCGCCGACGCCGCCGGCGCGATTCAGCCGCGCCTCGCGAGTCCTTTCGGCGCGCGAGCACGCCGACGACCTCCTTCCTTTGAAGTGTGAAGACGGGCGAGCCCCGGCCGCGCAGTTCAAAGCCGTCCGAAAGACAAGGCGGATAGTCCCTCTCATCACCGACAGGTGGTGTCTCAGGCATCTTCAGTTTGAAAGGGAGAACTTCCAATGCCCAGCACCTTGACCTACCCGGGCGTCTACATCGAGGAGATTCCGAGCGGCGTCAGGACCATCACGGGGGTCGCCACCTCGGTCACGGCGTTCGTCGGCCGCGCGCTGCGCGGGCCCGTGAACGAGGCGGTCGTCATCAACAGCTTCGGGGACTACGAGCGCGTCTTCGGCGGCCTGTGGCTCGACAGCTCGATGAGCTACGCCGTCCGCGACTTCTACCAGAACGGCGGCGGCCAGGCGGTGGTCGTGCGCCTGTTCGGCGTCACCAACCCCGTCGAGACGCAGGCGCGGGCGGCGGCCGACGCCGTCTTCCAGGCGGCCGCCGACGCCGTGGACGCCGCGACGGCGGCGACCACGGCCGACAGCATCGCCGCCGCCGCCGAGACCGAGGCGGCGACGGCCGGCGCCCCCGGCTCCCCGGCGCTGGCCGCGGCCACGGCCGTGGCGCAGGCCGCCAGGGGCGCGGTGGACGACCCCGCGTCCACGGCCGCCGAAGACCTGGAGGCCGTCCGCGACGCGGCCGACGAAGCGCGCGACGCGGCGGTCGCCGCGCAGGTGGCGGCGAACCCGCTCCCGGTCACGAAGGCGCGGCTGGCGGCCGGCGGCGCGGCCGCGCCGCTCAACCTCGAAGCGGCGCACGAAGGCGCGTGGGGCAACAACCTGCGCGCGCGCGTTGACTACGACGTGAAGCCCGGCCCCGGCGCGGCGGGTCTCTTCAACCTCTCCGTGCGCGACACGGCGACGGGGCAGACGGAAGTCCACCGCAACCTCTCCGTGGAGGCGGCGCACGCGCGGCGCGTGGACAAGGTGCTCGCCAACGAGTCGCAACTGGTGCGGACGCGGGGCGCGCTCCCGGCGGCGCGGCCGGCGGCCGACGCCCCCGCCGCCAGCGGCGGGACGCCCGCCGGCGTCGTCGCGCCCGGCGGCGACCCGTTCGACTCCACACACTCCGGCGGCCCCACCTCGACCTCTTCGGACGGGCGCCCGCTCGTCACCGCCGACTACGTCCCGACCTCGGGCGGCGAGGCCGCCAAGGTAGGCATCTACGCGCTTCTGAAGGCCGACATCTTCAACCTCCTGTGCCTGCCGCCGCCCAACCCCGCGGGCGACATAGACCCGCTGGTCATCTCGAACGCCGCGACCTTCTGCGAGCGCCGGCGCGCCATGCTCATCGTCGACCCGCCGAGCGGGGCGCGCGACGTGGCCGCCGCCATCACCGGCGTCGCGGCCGTCAGGCCGGCCAGCAAGAACGCCGCCGTCTACTTCCCGCGCCTCAGGCAGCCGAACCCGCTCCGCGATAACCAGATGGAGGAATTCGTCCCGTGCGGCGCGGTCGCCGGCGTCATCGCGCGCACCGACGCGACGCGCGGCGTGTGGAAGGCGCCGGCCGGGCTCGACGCCACGCTCGCCGGCGTGCCCGACCTCTCCGTCCAGTTGACCGACGCCGAGAACGGGCAGTTGAACCCGCTCGGCGTCAACTGCCTGCGGACGATGCCGGCCGTGGGGCGCGTCGTCTGGGGCGCGCGCACGACGCGCGGCGACGACCGGCTGGCCGACGAGTGGAAGTACATCCCCGTCCGCCGCACCGCGCTCTACATCGAGGAGAGCCTCTACCGCGGGACGCAGTGGGTCGTCTTCGAGCCGAACGACGAGCCGCTCTGGGCGCAGATACGCCTGAACGTCGGCGCCTTCATGCAGAACCTCTTCCGCCAGGGCGCCTTCCAGGGCCGCTCGCCGAAGGAGGCCTACTTCGTCAAGTGCGACAGGGAGACGACGACGCAGAACGACATCAACCTCGGCGTCGTCAACATCCTCGTCGGCTTCGCGCCGCTCAAGCCGGCCGAGTTCGTCGTCATCAAGCTCCAGCAGATGGCCGGCCAGATAGACGTCTAAGGAGGACGTGATGGCTAAATTCAGCGTCAACGCGCAGCGATTCGACCCGTACAAGAACTTCAAGTTCCGGGTCAAGTGGGACGGCCGCTACGTGGCCGGCGTCAGCAAGGTCGGCGCGCTCAAGCGCATGACCACGCCCGTCGAGCACCGCGAGGGCGGCGACCCCAGCACCGTGCGGAAGTCGCCGGGCCAGACCAAGTACGAGGCCGTCACGCTCGAACGCGGCGTGACGCACGACACAGAGTTCGAGCGTTGGGCCAACAAGGTCTGGAACTACGGCTCGGGGCTCGGCGCCGAAGTCTCGCTCAAGGACTTCCGCAAGGACATCACCATCGAGGTCTACAACGAGGCCGGCCAGCTCGCCATCGCCTACAGGGTCTACCGCTGCTGGGTCTCGGACTACCAGGCGCTGCCCGACCTCGACGCCTCCGCCAACGCCGTCGCCATCCAGTCCATCAAGCTCGAGAACGAGGGCTGGGAGCGCGACTACGACGTGGCCGAGCCGTCCGAGCCGAGCTTCACCGAGCCGGCGGCGTAAGCGATGCGCGCCCCCTCGACGCGTGAACTGCTCGACGTCTGGGAGCGCGGGCTGGCGAGCCCGCCCGAGCGCTGGGCGCTGCTGCTGCTCGCGGCGGCCTGCCCCGAGTCGCCGCCGGAAGAGTTGGCGCGCCTGAGCGTCGGCGAGCGCGACGCGCGCCTCCTCACGCTGCGCGAGTGGGCCTTCGGCGGCGGCTTCACAAGCGTCGCCTCGTGCCCGGCCTGCGCCGAGCGCCTCGAGCTGAGTTTCGAGGCCGGGGACGTGAGGGCCGCGCCCCCGCGCGGCGCGGCCGCCGCGGCGGGCCCGCACGAGTTGAGCGCCGCCGGGCACGAGGTCGAGTTCCGTTTGCCGGACAGCCGCGACCTCGCGGCGCTCGCCGGGCTCGACGACGCGGCCGACGCGCGGCGCGTCCTCTTCGAGCGGTGCCTCGCGGCGGCGCGGCGCGGCGGCGAGGAGGTGGCGGCCGCGGCGCTGCCGGCCGAGGTGCTGGACGCCGTCTCGGAGGAGATGGAGCGGCTCGACCCGCAGGGCAACGTGCGGCTGTCGGTCGAGTGCCCGCGCTGCGGCCACGGCTGGCAGGCGCTCTTCGACATCTGCTCCTACCTGCGGGGCGAGCTGGACGCGTGGGCGCGCCGTCTCCTGCGGGAGATTCACCTTTTGGCCTCGGCCTACGGCTGGCGCGAGTCGGACACGCTGGCCCTGAGCGAGTGGCGGCGCAGGCTCTACGTGCAGATGGTGAACGGATGAGCGACTACCTCTCAAGCCTTGCGGCCCGAAGCCTGCGGCGCGAGCCGGCCTGCGAGCCGCGCCGCGCGCAGATGTTCGAGCCTAGGCCGGCGCCGCCCGCCGCCCCGCCGACCGCCGACGAAGCGGCCCCGCCCTTCGCCCAACAGACCGCCTCGCCGTTCGCAAACCGGGCCGCCTCGCCCTACGCGGACGATGCGGCTTCGACCTTCGCTGACGCGGGTCTTGAAGCCTCCGCATCGCGCCCGCACGCCGAAGGAGATGACGCTCAACACGGCGCGCGTCTTCCGTCCGAAGGCGCCACGCCGCGTCAGCCGTCCCCTCATCCGACCTCGCCGGACGCCCGCGACGCTCAAGCCCCCGCGCCGCGCCCGTCCCCGACCGCCGACATCCTGCCCGACGACCTTCAACGCCCCGCGCCGCCGCCCCAGGTCACACGACGCGGCGCGGGCGACGAGGCGACGCGACCCGCGCCGGCGCCGCGACGCGACACGCTCCACGCGGCGACGCTTGAGCCGAAGCCGCCGGGCGTCGCTGAAGCATTCCCCTCAAACGCCGCGGCGACCCGGGCAGAGCACGCGGCGGGGCCCGCGAGCGCGGAAGCGGCGGCGGAGGCCATGAGGGCGGAAGCGGCGGCAGAGGCCGTAAGGACAGAAGCGGCCGACGAGCCGCCCGCCTCACACGCGGGACGCGACGCGACGACCTTCTTGCAGCCGCCGCGCGTCGCCGCTTCGTCGCCGCCCGTCCTTGTTCCGCCGCCTCTCAACTTGCGGCCGACGGAGGACGTGACAGACTCGCCGCGCCCCTCGGCGGCCGCCCGACGTTCAACGCCGCACGGCGAGATTCGCGACCCGGCGCCCGCGCGCGACGACGCCCCGAGCCTCGACCCTGCGCCCGTCAGCCTTGAGCCGCGGCGTGTGGCCGCGACTACGGTCGAGCCGCCGCGCCCTTCGCCTCCGGGCGAGCCGCCGCGGGTGTCAATCAACGCGAGCGTCCCGCCGGACACGCACGCGCGCTCGACGGCGGGCGCGGTAGGCGAGCCGGGCCGCCCCCCCGCGTCGGCGCGCGCCGCCGGAGCCGCACACGGCGACGCCGAAGGCGAGGCGCGCATCTCGTCAGACCCTTCGCAAATCGTCCCATCCGTAAACCCTTCGTCAAGCGTCGCGTCCGTAGACCTTTCGCCAGGCGGCGCGTTCGTAGACCTTTCGTCAGGCGTCGCGTCCGTCGCGCGGCGCGCGTCGGAGGTGACCCGCGGAAGGCCGCGCGTCCCGTCGGTCGCGTCTGTTGGGGAAAGTCGGGCTGACGTCATTCAGCCGCGCGCGTCGAGCGTGAAGGGCTTCGCAGAGTCTTCGCCTTACGTTGAGGCGAGCGGCGCGACGCGTGAAGGCGTCGCGCCGACGACGCACGAGCCGGCGGCGTCGCCCGAAGTCCGGCCGCTCACCGCGCCGGCGCACGCGCCCGTCCGACCGGCGGCGACGGGCGCGCACGCGGCGGGCGCGCACGCGGCGAACGCCCAAGCCGTCCGGAGCCGGCGCGCGGCGCAGGAGGCCGCCCGCGCGGCGGCGCGCGACGCGCAGGAGGCGCAGGCCGCGACCGCGCCGCCCACCATCGAAGTGACCATCGGCCGGATAGAGGTGCGCGCCGTGACGCCGCCCGCGCCCGCGCCGCCGCCCGCGCGCGCGAGGCGCGAGCCGCCGCGGATGTCGCTCGACGAATACCTGCGCGGGCACGACGGGGGGCGGCCGTGAGCAGCGCCCTCGCCATCGCCTCCGTGACGGCCGTGTTGAAAGACCTGCTCGACAACGCGGTGATTGACCACTCGCTGAGCGCCACGGTCGGCGGCGCCGTCACCGTCACCGCGCAGTCGCCGGGGCAGATCAAGCCGGCCGAGGACGGCGCCGTCAGCCGCCAGCTCAACCTCTTCCTCTACCACGTCGCGCCCAACACGGGCTGGAGCAACCTGGGGCTGCCCTCGCGCGACTCGCGCGGCGCGCGGCTCACCAACCCGCCGCTGGCGCTCGACCTCTACTACCTTCTGACCGCCTACGGCAAGGAGGACCTTGAGGCCGAGATACTGCTCGGCTATGCGATGCAGCGCTTCCACGAGACGCCCGTGCTGACGCGCGGCGCCATCCGGCAGGCGCTCGCGCAGCCGGGCGGGCCCGTCAGCGGCGCGGGGCTCCTGCCGCCCGCGCTCGGCGCGCTCAACGCCTCGGACCTCGCCGAGCAGGTCGAGCAGGTCAAGCTCGTCCCGCACCCGCTCAACCTCGAAGAGTCCTCCAAACTCTGGTCGGCCTTCCAGTCCAACTACCGCCCCTCGGTCGCCTACCACGTCTCGGTCGTGCTGGTCGAGGCGGAAGGCCCCGTCAGGTCGGCGCTGCCCGTGCTCAGGCGCGGCGCCGAAGACCGCGGCGCGGCCGTCCAGCCCGACACAGACTCGCCCTTCCCCTCCGTCACCTCGGTCGAGCCGGCCACGGGACAGGAGGCCGCGCTGCTCGGCGAGGAGATAGTCGTCAAAGGGCGGCGGCTCGAAGCGGCGACGCTGGCCGTCCTCGTCCACCACCCGCGCCTCGTCGCTCCGCTCGAACTGGCGGCGCTGCCGGGCGCGACCGCCGCGGAGGTCAGGGCGCGGCTGCAAATCGAGCCGGCCACCGACGCCGCCACCTTCGTCGCGGGCGTCTACACGCTGTCGCTCGTCCTCGACCGCGGGACGCCGCAGGAGCGCACGACCAACGAGGCGCCGTTCGCGCTCGCGCCGCGCCTGCCCGTCCCGCCGCCCGCGGGCGAGCCCCCGACCTTCGAGGCGGCGCGCGCCGCCGACGGCTCGGTCACGGTCACGGTCAGGTGCCGCCCCGACGTGCTGCCGGCGCAGCGCGTGACGCTCGTCGTCGGCGAGAGCGAGGCGCGCGCCGAGCCGCGCGCGGCGCGCGCTGACACGCTCACCTTCCGCTTCGGGCGGCTGGCGGCGGGCGAGCACTTCGCGCGGCTGCGCGTGGACGGCGTCGAGAGCCTGCTGGTCAACCGCGCCGCGACGCCGCCCGTCTTCGACTCGACGCAAAAGGTCACGGTCCCGGCATGAGCGAGAGCTTCAACGACTGGTACGAGTTCAACCAGCGCCACCTCGTGGCGGCGCTCGGCCGCGTGCGCGAGGCGCTCGAACGTCACGCCGCGGGCGACGCCGCCCCGGGCCTTAAGGCCGGCGACGAGCCCGCGCGCCGCGCCGCGCCGCCGGTCGTCGGTGAAGAGAACGCCCTGCCGGCAGGCGTTGGGGAAGAGAACGGGCCGCCGGCCGGACTCAGCGAAGAGAGCGCGTCGCCGCTGGGCGTCGGTGAAGAGAACGCGCGGCCGCCGGTCTTCGGTGAAGAGAACGCGCCGCCGGCGAGCGTTGGTGAGGAGAACGCGCGGCCGGCGGGGGCGGGGGACGAGGACGTTGTGGCGCGGCCGGCGCTTGAGACGTTGTGCGAGAACTTCGGGCTGTCGGGCTTCGAGCGCGACGTGCTGCTGATGTGCGCGGGCGTGGAGCTGGACGCGGAGTTCGCGCGGCTCTGCGCGCGCGCGCAGGGCGACGACGCCGCGAGCGCGCAGCCGACCTTCGGCCTCGCGCTCGCGGCGCTGCCCGGCGCCCACTGGAGCGCGCTCTCGCCGGCCGCGCCGCTGCGCCGCTGGCGGATGGTCGAGCTGGGCGGCGACGCCGTGACCCGCGCCCCGCTCCGCATAGACGAGCGCGTGCTCCACCACCTCGCGGGGCTCGACTACCTGGACGAGCGTCTGGCGGCGCTGGCCGCCCCGCTGAAGCCGCCGGGCGGGCTGACGCCGACGCAGGGCGCGCTGGCCGCGCGCCTGGCCGCCGCCTGGTCACGCACGCCCTGGCCGTCGGCGCTGCCCGCGTTGCAGTTGTGCGGCGACGGGGCCGAGGACAAGCGCGCCGTCGCGGCGCACGTCTGCGACGAGCTGGGGCTCGGGCTCTACGCGATGAGCGCGCAGGCGCTCCCGCCCGCGGCCGCCGAGGTCGAGATGCTGGCGCGGCTCTGGCGGCGCGAGGCGGCGCTCGGCGGCGCGGCGCTCCTGCTCGACTGTGACGACCTCGACGCGGGCGACTCGGCCGCCGAGCGCGCCGTCGCGCGGCTGGCCGAAGGCGCCGCCGGCCCGCTCGTCATCCTCAGCCGCGAGCGGCTGCGCTCGCTGCGCCGCGACGTCATCACCGCCGAAGTCTCGAAGCCGACCGCGCCCGAACAGCGCGCCCTCTGGCGGCGCTCGCTCGGCCCGGCGGCCGCGCGGCTCAACGGCGCCATCGAGACGCTCGCCTCGCAGTTCCTCCTCGACGCGCGCGCCGTCGGCGCGGCCGGCGCGGAGGCGCTCGCGCTCGCGGGCGGCGGCGACGACTCTTCGCCGGGGCCGCCGGCGCTGGCCGACGCGCTCTGGGAAGCCTGCCGCGCGCAGGCCCGCCCCCGCCTCGACAGCCTCGCGCAGCGCATCGAGCCCGCCGCGACGTGGGACGACCTCGTGCTCCCGGACGCGCAGCTCTCGCTCATCCGCGAGATAGCGGCGCAGGTGCGCCGGCGCGCCACGGTCTACGAGAAGTGGGGCTTCGCGTCGAAGGGCTCGCGCGGCCTCGGCGTCAGCGCGCTCTTCGCCGGCGCGAGCGGGACGGGCAAGACGATGGCCGCCGAGGTGCTGGCCGGCGAGCTGCGGCTCGACCTCTACCGCATCGACCTCAGCTCGGTGGTGAGCAAGTACATCGGCGAGACGGAGAAGAACCTGCGGCGCGTCTTCGACGCGGCCGAGGCCGGCGGCGCCGTGCTCCTCTTCGACGAGGCCGACGCCATCTTCGGCAAGCGCTCCGAGGTCAAGGACGCGCACGACCGCTACGCCAACATCGAGACGAGCTACCTCCTGCAACGGATGGAGTCCTACCGCGGCCTCGCCATCCTGACGACCAACCTCAAAAGCTCGCTCGACACTGCCTTCATGCGCCGCCTCCGCTTCGTCGTGCCGTTCCCGTTCCCCGACGCGGCGCAGCGCGCCGACATCTGGCGGCGCATCTTCCCCGCGGGCGCGCCGACCGAGGGGCTCGACCCTGCGCGGCTCGGGCGGCTCAACGTCGCCGGCGGCGCCATCCGCAACATCGCGCTCGGCGCGGCCTTCCTCGCGGCCGACGCGGGCGAGCCCGTCCGCATGTCGCACCTGCTGCGCGCCGCGCGCGGCGAGTACGCCAAGCTGGAGAAGCCGCTCACCGAGGCCGAGATAGGGGGCTGGGTATGAGGCCGGGCCGCATCAGGCTGCGCATCGGCGAACTCGTCCTCCACGGGTTCGAGCCGGCCGACCGCGAGCGCGTC
>DASVUF010000027.1:0-7493 GCA_036387195.1 Pyrinomonadaceae bacterium
AGCTCCTCGACCGCGCCGCGGCCGAACTCGACCGCGCCGTCGAGGAGAACCGCGGCGGGGCGGTCGCGCTCTTCTCGCACACCGGAACCATCTGCATCCTCGCGCTCCACCTGATGGGCGCGCTCGACGCGCCGGAACTCAGGCCCGTCTGGCTCTCCTCCGACAACTGCGGCGTCGCGCGCTTCTCGGTCGAGCGCGGCGGCCTCGTCCGCGTCGGGGCGCTCAACGACACGCGCCACCTCGCCGGCCTCTGAGGGCGGCCGCGCCGCCGGAAATTCTTGTTGACACCGCGCGCCCGCGCGACTAATCTCCTCCCGCCTTAACTCTCGCGCCCGGCGCTGCACGTCCCTCTTATTCTCAAGTAAGGAGCACAGACATATGCACAGACAACGGCGGCCGCTGTTGCTCGCGGCCCTCGCGGCTGCACTCCTGCTGGCGGCGACGCCGTCGGCGCTCGCCCAGCAGCGACGCGGCGGACGCCGCGCGACCGCGCGCGACATCCCCAACTCGGAACTCGCGCTGGCCGTGCCCGCCTTCGGCTTCAGGCGCGAGGGGCGCGCGCCCGCCCTGCTCTTCCACCGGCGGTTCGACAGCGCCGAGGAGGGCATGTCCGCGCACACCGCCTCGGTCTACGCCTTCGTCGGCGGGCGCTGGATGGAGCCGCGCCTCGGCGACTTCGGGAGCCAGTCGGGCTGGACCTTCGTGGGCGGCCTGCGGGGCGGTTCGGAATTCTGGGCCGTGGCCGAGATAGACGTGGCCGGGCCCGGCCCGACGCTCGAAATTGTCTCGACCCGCGACGGCGCGAACTGGAGCCACAGCTCCGTCAGGAAGGTGACGCGCTTCGCCAGCTTCGTCTCGTTCCACATGAACGCGCGGGGCGTCGGCTCGCTGGTCACCGAGTTGACCGCGGACTCGGCGAGCAGCGAGACGCCTTCGCGGAGGCCCGGCTTCTACACCTACACCACGTCGAACCGCGGGCGGACGTGGTCGCGCCCGCGCTTCTCGGCCGCCCGGCCGCCCGAGCCGGCCCGCCCGCTCGAACGCCCGGACGTGGAGTATAACGACTCGACGCCGCCGGGCGCGCCGCGCATGCGCGACATCATGCGCGAGCTTTCGCGCTGACCGCGCGCCGGCTCGCACGCCGCCCAACACGGCCGAAGCCAGGGGCCGCCGTCCGCCGACGGCGGCCCCGACCTTTTCGCAACGGCTCCGACCTTTTCGCAACGGCCGCCGGGCGCTCACCCCGGCCGCCGGGCCGCCGCGGCCCGCAGCGGTTGACACGGCGCGGCGGCGGGGGATACCTTGCCGCCGTTCGCCTCTCGGGAGTCGGCGCCGCCCCTCCCGCCCACGCGTCTCACAGGTTTCACTTTTCTCGCCACGGTGTGACATGAAAACATCCCTCCCGCGATTCGGCGCGCGCGCCGCCTCCGCGCTCCTTTGCGCCCTCCTGACGCTCTCGTCCCCCGCCCCCGCCGCGGGGGCTCAGGGCGCGCGCCCCGCGCAGCAGCGACCGCAGCCGCAGACGCAGCAACAGCAGAAGGGCGTCAAGTTCGCCCCGGCGGCCGAGGTCAAAGAGCTGCCCGCGCCCGCCAAGCGCTGGGCGCTCGTCGTCGGCGTGGACGAGTACAGGGACGCGCAGATAGGCGCGCTACGCGGCGCGGCCAACGACGCGCGCGTGCTGGCCGACGCGCTGGTGCGCTACGCGGGCTTCCCCGCCGACCAGGTCGTCCTGATGACGACCGCGCAGCCCGAGGAGCGCCAGCCGACGCGCGTCAACATCCTGCGCCGCCTCTCGAACCTCGCCGCGGTCGTGCCGAAGGACGGGCTGCTGCTCGTCTCCTTCTCCGGCCACGGCATGGAGCGCGGCGGCCGCGCCTACCTCCTCCCCTCGGACGCGCAGATTACGGACGACGTGACCTTCCTCGAAGAGACGGCCGTCAGCGTCGCGCGCATGCACGAGCGCATCCGCGCCACCGGCGTCGCGCAGGTCCTCGTGCTGCTCGACGCCTGCCGCAACGACCCCGGCGGCCGCGCCGACGCGCCCAACCCTCTGTCGGAAGCCTACACGCGCGGCTTCAGCTTCGACGTCCGCAACCGCGAGGTCGTCGCCTTCGCCACGCTCTACGCGACGGCCGTCGGCCACCGCGCCTACGAGTACAGCGAGAAGAAGCAGGGCTACTTCACCTGGGCGCTGGTCGAGGGGCTGAAGGGCGGGGCGGCCAACGAGCGCGGCGAGGTGACGCTGGCGCGGCTCGTGGACTACGTGCAGACGGTCGTGCCCAAGCGCGTCGGCGTTGACCTCGGCGCGGGCAAGTTGCAGCAGCCGTTCGCGGTCGTCGAGGGCTACAAGGCCGACGGGCTGGTGCTGGCGCTGGCCGGCGCGGCGGGCGGCGCGGCCAGACCCGACGCGGCCGGGACTTCGGCGGCCGAGGTCAGCTTCTGGGAGTCGGTCAAGGACAGCAAAGACGTCGGCGACCTGCGCGCCTACATCGAGAAGTACCCCGAGGGCTCGTTCGTCACGCTGGCGCGCAGGCGCGAGGCCATGCTCGCGCTGGAGGCACCCGACCCGCCGAAGGCCCTGCCGACCGCCGACGAGCTGATCGAGCGCAGCATCAAGGCCGTCGGCGGCAGGGAGGCGGTGCAGAAGTTCACGTCGCTCGTCGTCAAGGGGACCTACGAGTTCACGGCGGGCGGGCAGACGCGCCCCGGCCTCTTCGAGCAGCACTACAAGGCGCCCGGCATGAGCTACATGCTCATCAACGTGCCGAAGGTCTTCAAGCAGGAGGAGGGCTTCGACGGGACAGTCGGCTGGACGAAGACCTCGCAGGGCGTGATGGAGATGACGGGCTGGCAGCTCGCCTTCAAGAAGCGCTCGACCGAGCTGAGCTACGTCTTCGACCTCGAAGGCTTCAGGAGGCTCTACCCGAAGTCGTCCGTCAAGGGCGTCGAGAAGGTCGGCGGGCGCGACGCCTACGTCGTCGAGGCGACGCCCACCGTCGGCAAGCCCGAGACGCTCTACTTCGACACGCAGACGGGGCTGATGTCGCGCTGGGACGTGATGTACGAGAGTGGCCGCCAGCAGGGCGTCGCCTTCCCGCTCCAGGTCTACGCGGAGGGCTACGCCGACGTCAACGGCGTGATGATGCCGATGATCTACCGGCAGGTGTCGCCGAGCCAGACCTCGGTCATCCGCTTCGTCGAGGTCAAGTTCAACGTCCCCGTGGACGAAACGAAGTTCCGCAAGCCCGGCAAGTGACGCCGGGGAACCTCCTGACGCCGGCGGCCGTCTCCGTCAGCGCCTGCGCCGCTCCCTCGCTTCGCCGCGGGGCGTGCGGCTGGAGCGGGGGCGGCCGGCCGGGGCGGCGCTCACGGACGCTTCCCCCGCAACCCCCGAGCCCCTTCCAGACACGAAGGCCGCCGTATCTCACGGCGGCCTTCGCCCGTCAACCGACTTTTAAACGCGAGCCGCGGCTAACCGCGCGCCTCCGCCGCGACCTCCGCGGCCTCCGCGTCGAGCGGGGCCACTTCGGCCAGCGCCTCGCGCGCGTCGTCTTCGGGCAGTTCGCGGCGGCGGTGCACCGAGCCGTCTGACTCGAAGATGTAGGCGGCCGGCGCCTCGCGCATGATGATTTCCTGAAGGCACATCAGGCCGTAGAGCAGCGCCTCGGGGCGCGGCGGGCACCCGGGGATGTAGACGTCCACCGGGATGACGCGGTCAACGCCCTGCATCGTCGAGTACGAGTCGAACGGCCCGCCGGTCGAGGCGCAAGCGCCCATGGCGATGGCCCACTTCGGCTCGGGCATCTGGTCGTAGACGCGGCGCACGACCGGCCCCATCTTCAGCGTCACCGTCCCCGCCACGATGATGAGGTCGCTCTGCCGCGGGCTCGGCCGGAAGACGCCCGCGCCGAAGCGGTCTATGTCGAAGCGCGACGACCCGGCCGCTATCATCTCGATGGCGCAGCACGCCAGCCCGAACGTCATCGGCCACAGCGCCGACTTGCGCCCCCAGTTGACCAGCCCCCGCACGGGCTTCACCCCCAGCACCGGCGCGGCCACGTTCCGCCGCAGCGCGTTGAAGATGGAGTCCACGGTCGTCAGTACGATGCCTTCTTGGTGCTCTGCCATATTCTTGAGTGCCGAGGACTGAGTGCTGAATGCTGAATGCTGAATGCTAAGTACTGAGGACTGAGCCCTGGGCGCCGGGGCGCTTCTCGACTCGGCGCTCAGCGCCCGGTGCTTTTCAAGCCCATTCGAGCGCGCCCTTGCGCCAGGCGTAGTAGTAGCCGACGACGAGGATGCCGATGAAGACGAACATCTCGAGCAGCGCGAACGTGGTGAAGCTGAAGTCGTCGCCCATGAAGATGATGGCCCACGGCAGCAGGAAGATGGTCTCGACGTCGAAGATGAGGAAGAGCATCGCCACGATGTAGTAGCGGACGGTGAAGCGGTCGTGCGCCTCGGTCACGGGGTCAATGCCGCACTCGTAGGGGCGCATCTTCGCCTTGCCGTACACGTTGGGGCGGACGACGCGGCCGAGGACTACGGGGAGCACTGGGAAGACGGCCGCGACCGCCAGGAAGATGAGCACGGGCCAGTAGGCCGTCAGCGGCCCGCCGACGCCCGCCGGACTGGCGGCGGACGCCACGTCGGTTTGCAGCAGTAACGCGCTTGTCATCATCGGGCTCGCCTTCGGCTGGGTCGCGTGCGGCGAAGTGAAGAACTGTGCGGATTCTAGGCCGCGCGTCTTTCGATGTCAACAACTATGCCCGCCGGCCCGTCCCCCGGGCCGCGGGCGACGCGCGGGCGGGCGCCGCGGCCCCGCTAACGCGGCGCGGGCGGCGCGCGTCGCAGCAGCAGCGCCTCGGCCTCGGCAAGCGCCGCGTCGCGGCCGGAGCGCAGGTCGGCCAGCGTGCGCGCGACCTCGACGTCCGGCGCGACGCCCGCGCCCTCAAGCTCGCGCCCCGCCGGCGTCAGGTAGCTGCGCGTGCTGAAGCGGAGCTGCCCGCCCCCTTTGAAGCCGCGGCGGCCGCCCTGGTTGAGCGTCGAGCCGGCGGTCAGCCGCCCGACGACGGCCGCGCGCCGCGTCTCCTGCACGAAGGCCGCGAAAGTCTCGGTGGCGCTCGCCGACTCCTCGTCCACGAGGACGACGACCGGCCCGAGGTAGACTTCCCGGTGGCGGCGCGTGTGGTACTTCTGCACCTCGCCCGCGCGGTTCCTGAAACCGCCGTAGTACGTCTCGCGCGCGAAGAAGTTGCCGGCGATGTCGAGCATCACCCTCGTCTCGCCGCCGCCGTTGCCGCGCACGTCTATGACGAGGCCGGGCGCGTCGCGCAGCCCCGACAGGGCCTTCGCGAAATCCTCGTGCGCCGGCGGCAGCCAGTGGCGAAACTTGATGTAGCCCAGGCCCGAGTCGAGCCGCTTCGCCGTCACGTTGGGCGGCTCCGGCCGCGGCTCGGGCGACAGCTCGACCTCGAACTCGCGCCCGTCGTGGTCGGTCAGGCCGAGTCTGCGGGGCGTCGGGAGGAACCCCCCGTAGAGCAGCGCCGAGAGCAGCTTCGACTTGAACAGCCGCTCGGTCGAAGAGCCCGCGAGCTTCGAGCGCAGGAAGGCGAAGTGCTCCCCGACGGGTTTGCCGTTGACCTCCCTGAGCAACTGCCCGGGCCTGACGCCGCGGCGCTCGGCCGCCGAGCCCGGCTCGACCTCGACGACCGCGGCCCGCCCCTCGACCTCGCCGAGCCGCAGGCCGAGACTCCCGCGGGCGGCGCCTTCGTCCGCCCCCGCGCCGGGCGCGGGCGGCGGGACGAAGCCCGTGTGGCCGTCGCGCAACTCCGCCAGCATCAGCTCGAAGACGCCGTAGAACTCCGCGTCCGACCGCGCCGCCTCGGCCAGCGGCCGGTAGCGCTCGCCCACCGCGCGCCAGTCCACGCCGCGGAACTTCGGGTCGTAGTACTGCTCGTCAATCGTCCTCCAGACCTGCCCGAAAATCTCCGCGCGGTCTTCGCGGCTGAGGGCGGACGGCGCCGGCCCGCCGCCCTCAGCCGGCGCGGCCGCGTCCGGCGGCGTGCGCGCGCACGCCGCGAGCAGCAGCGCGCAGAGCGCGAGTGAGAGCGGCGTGATTGTGGGAAGCCTTCTCACTGGTGGAGCCGGTCGCCGCGCCCCGCGAGCGTCGCGACGGCGTGGCCGAGGACGGGGCGGATGACCGCGAAGCACTCGCGCACGCCCCTGGGCGAGCCGGGCAGGTTGACGACGAGCGCGCCCGAGCGCACGCCGCACACCGCGCGCGAGAGCATCGCCGTCGGCGTCTGCCGCAAAGTCTCGGCGCGCATCGCCTCGGCCAGCCCCGGCGCCTCGCGCTCGACGACGGCGCGCGTCGCCTCCGGCGTGTTGTCCCGCGGGCCCAGGCCCGTGCCCCCTGTCGTCAACACGAGGTTCACGTCCGCGCGGTCGGCCAGCCCGCGCAACTTCTCCGCGAGCGGCCCCGGCTCGTCCGACACGACCTCGCGCGCGACGACCTCCGCGCCCGCCTCGCGCAAAAGCTCGGCCAGCACCGCGCCCGACTCGTCCTCGCGCTCGCCCCGCGCCGCCCGGTCGCTCACCGTCAACACCGCCGCGCGAATCTCCATCGCCTGCGCCCCCCTCCCCGAAACGGCGAAGGATGAAGGTGAGGCTCCGCGCCCTCCCTTCATCCTTCGCCGTCCCGACTTCATCCTTCCAAAAGCCCCCCCGCGGCCGGGCTTCCGCCCCGTCAGCCCGCGGCCTGCGCGACCTCGTGCAGCTCTTGCAGCGAGTAGACGGGGAAGACGGCCGACGCCTTGCGCGAGGCGAGCGCCTCGACGATGGCCTGCGCGCCGGTCATCGTCGTCACGCAGGGGACGTTGAACTGGAGCGCGGCGCGGCGGATGGCCTGCTCGTCGAAGCGCGAGGCGCGGCCCAGCGGCGTGTTGATGACGAGCGCGATTTCGCCGAGCCGTATCTTGTCGGCGATGTTGGGCCGCCCCTCGTTGACCTTGAAGACCGTCTCGACTTCGAGCCCGACCTCGCGCAGCCGCGCCGCCGTCCCGACCGTCGCCAGCAGCTTGAAGCCGAGCCGCACGAGCCGCCGGGCGAGCACCACGGCCTGCCCCTTGTCCGAATCGTTGACGCTGATAAAGGCCGTGCCCCCGTCCGGCAGCTCCAGCCCGGCGCCGGCCATCGCCTTGGCGTACGCCTCGCCGAACGACTCGCCGACCCCCATCACCTCGCCCGTCGAGTGCATCTCGGGGCCCAGCACCGGGTCCACGCCCGGGAACTTCGAGAACGGGAAGACCGGCGACTTGATGTAGAAGCGCCCGAGCCTCACCGTCAGGTCTTCCGGCAGGCCGAAGGAGGCGAGCGGCCGGCCCGCCATCACCAGCGACGCGATGCGCGCCAGCGGCACCCCCGTCGCCTTCGACACGAACGGCACCGTCCGCGACGCCCGCGGGTTCACCTCCAGCACGTAGACCCGGTCG
>DASVUF010000028.1:0-19231 GCA_036387195.1 Pyrinomonadaceae bacterium
CACTTCTGACAACCCGTCTCCATACTCTCAAACACCCCCGGCACGTTAGCTGTGAAACCCCGCGCGCAAACGGGACGCAAGTATAAACGGACAGTCGTACGACCTCCAACAGGAATCTGCGCCCGCCCGCCCGGCAAAACCCCCGACGATGGACGCGTCCGGCGGGAAGGAATATAATCCGGGCTCCGGCCGCACGGCGCGCCGAGCCGGCGCCGACGGCTTCCGCTTTAAAGCGCGAGAGCGCCGCGCCCCTTTTCTACAACCGGAGAGAGAGAGACTTTTGCCCACCCGTCCAGCAGAGCAGGCGGCGCCGCAGCGTCGCGGGCGCGTCCCGGCGGCCGGCGCGCGCCGCCGCCCGCACCCGCGGATGCCCTCGACGGCCGGCTACATGTTCGCCGCCGGCTCGCTCTCGCTGCTGCTCTTCTGGCTCATCTGGATGCTCCTGCGCTCGGAGGGCGACGAGGCGCCGTGGATACCGGCGGGGCTCGCCGCGGGCTTCGTCATCCTCTTCGCGGCGGCCGCGCGCGAGGTGGTGATGCGCCGCGCCTGGGCGCGCTACACGCGCGAGATGGAGCTGGTCATGGGCGCCCCCGAGGCCGCGCGCGCCGCGCCGCGGCCCAAGCCGGGCGCGAACAGTTGGCCGGGGATGCAGGCGCAGGTGGCGGCGCTGCGCGGCCTGCAGCAGCGGCTGGCGGAGCTGGACGCGGCGAACACGCCGCCCGAGTCGCACCTCGAAGCCTACAAGCTCTGCGAGCAGTACCTCGCGAACACCGACGAGGCGCTGCGCGCGCCGGGCGGCGCGGCCGAGATGCGCGCGGCGCTCAGGTCGGGGCAGGAGCGCGTCCGCGCCCTCCAGCGCAAACACCTGCTCGCATGGGCGCGCGGCGAAGCCACGCGGCTCACGCACGAGGCGCAGCGCCGCGTCCGCCACTCCGACAGGATAGAGACCGCGCAGCGCGCGCTCGAAGTACTAGGCGAGGCGCTGCGCGTCTACCCGGGCGAGCAGGAGCTGGTTGACTCCTCGGCGGCGCTGCGGAACTTCATCGCGTCGGTCAAGGTCGGGCAGTGGGTCGAGATGGCCGAACGCGCCGCCTTCCGCGGGCGCTACGCGCGCGCCGTCGCGCGCTACCGCGACGCGCTCTTCTACCTCTCGCGCGCCGACATGAGCGAGGACGCGCGCGACGAGGCCGCCGTCCGCATCCAGCGCGAGATAGAGATGCTCCGCGCGCGCGCCCGCACCGCCGAGGAGCCGGGCGACGCCCCGCGCGCCGACGGCGAGGTTTCGGCCCGGCGCGTCGCGCGCGGGGCCGCCGCCGCCGAGGAGGGCGAGGTGGCGGGTTGATAGCGCAGCGCTGCCCGAAATGCGGCAGTTCGCGCGTGCGCCGGGGCTACACAGACACGCCGCTGCCGCTCCGCCTGATTGGCGTTTACAACCTCTTGTGCGACAATTGCAACCTCCTTTTCAGGGGCTTCGCCGTGCCGGGCACAGTCCCGCCGCGCGGCGCGCGCCGTCGCCGTCGCCGCCCGCGCGGCCGGGGCCGCGCCGAAGAATGAGCCCGCGGGAGGCGCGCGCGGGCAGCCCCGGCGGCCGACGCGACATCTACAATCTCTGGACTTTTGCGTCCGCAGGTTTTCGGAGTCTCGGGACTCTTCAGGCGGACGGTTCCCGACCCACGAGCCGAAAGGCGCCCCGCCCCGTGCGGCGGCGGAGGCGCCCGGCGCGACCCGCTTCCACAGGAAGGTGTTTTATGAAGGTGAAAAGCGTTCTTCTCATGCTCGCCCTCTGCGGCCTGGCCGCGCCCGCGGCGGCGCAGGACACGGGCGGGGGCTCCGCGCCGCAGGCGCCCGTCATCGCGGCCTCCTCGGGCGCGCCCTCGCTCGACTCGCTCGGCGTCAAGAAGTACCTGCTCGGCCCCGGCGACGTGCTCGACCTGCGCGTCTACAACGAGTCGCAGTTTAACGGGCCGCTCGTCGTGGACGACGAGGGCAACATCACCGTGCCCTTCATCGAGACGCCCATCTCGGCGCAGTGCCGCTCCGACCGCGAGATCAAGGCGGACATCATCAAGGCGCTCGCCAGGTACCTCAACCGGCCGCAGGTCAGCCTCCGCCTGACCGAGGCCAAGAGCCGCCCGCCCGCGGTCGTCTTCGGCGCGGTGCGCTCGCCCTCGCGCGTGCAGATGCAGCGCCGCGTCAAGCTGCTCGACCTGCTGGCGACCAGCGGCGGCGTGACCGACGCGGCCGGCGGCGACATCCAGATATTCCACACCGAGCCGGTGATGTGCCCCGAGGCCGAGCCCGAGGGCGAAATCGCCGCCGTCCCCGTGGACTCCTACAAGCCCGACGACCCGACGCAGGTCGGCTACGACGTCTTCAGCCTGCGCGAGCTGAAGGACGGCAAGAAGGAGGCCAACCCCGTCATCCGCCCCGGCGACATCGTCATCGTGCAGGAGGCGCAGCCCGTCTACATCACGGGCGCGGTGCGCGCGCCGCAGGGCATCTACCTCAAGAACGGGATGCAGCTCAAGCAGGCCATCGCGATGGTCGGCGGCCTCGCCAAGGAGGCCAAGGCCAGCGAAATCGTCATCTGGCGCCGCAAGAAGGGGCAGTCCGAGCCCGAGAAGATGCTCGTCAACTACAACGACATCAAGAAGGAGAAGGCCAAGGACATAGACCTCCAGCCCTACGACATCATCGAGGTGGCGGACAACTCGGGCAGCTTCGGCGTCCGCATCCGCGACCTGCTCATCGGCGGCGGCGCCGGCTCCATCACCTCCATCGCGCAGACGCTGCCGCTGCGCGTCATCTACTGAGGGCGCGGCCCGCCGGGGCGCGCTTTCGCGGGACGGGGGCGGCCGCGCGCGCGGGGCCGCCCCTTTTCTTGCGCCCGGCCGGCGGCGGTTGGCCGCCCGGCGCGCGGCTGTGGTAGATTATCGGTTTCGTCAGCGCAGTTAATTCTTCGGGAGAGTTTGTGATGAGTAGAAACTACAGCCGCGCGGCGGCCGACGGCGTGCGGAAGAAGCGGCGGCGCACCTCGCTGCTGGTCAGCTCCGCCGCCATCGCGGTCATCATCGTCCTTCTGGTCATGGAGCAGGCGGCGCTCCTGTACCTCATCGCGACGCTCGGCGTCTCGGCGCTCCTGCTCGTCATCGCCTTCGCCGACCTGCGCGGCGCGCAGCAGACCCCGGCCGCGGCCGTCGCCCCCACGCCGGCCGACGATTCGGCCGCCATCGGCGACCGCAGCGGAGCCCCGAGGGTCACCACCTCGACCTTCGGCGCGACCCCCGCCCCCCGCCGGCCCAAGCGCCGCGCCAGGCGATAAGCCCGAAAAAATCCCGGCCGGCGGCGGGCGGGGCCGGGTCGCGACGGAGAACTCACCCGTCGTGACCCCGCCCCGCCCCCGCCCCGCTCGTCACCTCGCGCCGATTGTGTTTGGAGCCGCGGCGCACGTCCTGCTATGATGCCTGAGCCGCGCGAGCGGCCTTCGCGCAATCCCCACACGCGAAGAAGGACTCTCCCCGCCGGTCAACTCCCTAAAAGTCATCCGTCCGTCAAGGGGTCTTCCATGCGCCTGATAGCCACGCTTCTCGCACTGGCCGCGCTGCTGCTCGCGCCGGCCGCGCGCACTACGCGCGCCTACACGCTCCAGTACACGAGCACGGCCGCCACCACGCAGGTCAGGTGGCCGACGACCACCATCACGGTCGCGCTCTCGACCTCGCTCAGCAGCCCGCCGGCGCACGTCCACGCCACGGGCGCGCAGGTCGTCCTCGCCGCCCGCCGAGCGCTCGCGCGCTGGGCGCTGGCCTCCAACATCCGTTTCAACGTCACGACCAGCCAGAACCAGGACGCGGGCCCGGACGGCGTGAGCCTCATCACCATCGCCGACACCGCCGCGAACCGCGGGCGCTTCACGACCGGCGTCCAGCCCGGGCGGGCGCTCACCTTCTTCGACAACGCGGGCAACATCTTCGAGGCCGACCTGACCGTCAACCCGCTCGTGACGCGCTTCGACGCCTTCGGCAACCAGGTCGCCAGCTTCTTCTCGACCGACGGCGCGGACGGCAGCTACGACCTCGAATCCACCTTCGTCCACGAGATCGGCCACATGCTCGGGCTCGAACACTCGGGCGTGCTCGCCGCCACGATGCAGCCGCGGCAGGGGACGAACGGCACGTTCAACCTGCCCAACTTCACGACGCGGACGCTGGCGAGCGACGACGTGGCGGGCATCCGCGCCATCTACGGCCCGCGCACGGGCCTCGGCAGCATCGCCGGGCGCGTCAGCTACAACAGCACGGCCTCGACCGCGCCGGCGGCCTTCGGCGCGCACGTCTTCGCCGAGGACACGGCGACGGGGCGGCTCGTCGCCGGCAACGTCGCCAACGCGGCGGGCGCCTACCGCATTGACGGCCTCCCGCCCGGCCAGTACCGCGTCGTCGCCGAGTATCTGGACGAGCCCGTCCGCGTCACGGAGATAGGCTCGAACGGCGGCGGCTACCCGGTCCAGCCGCTCGCCGGCCAGCCGCCCTTCCTGACGACCGAGGCCGGGACGTTCGCCGTCGGCTCCGAGGCGACCACGCCGCTGAGCATCGCCGTGCCCGGCGGGACGCCGGCCGTCAACCCGAAGTTCATCGGCACGGGCGCCAGCTTCCAGCTCTCGACGGTGGCCGTCCCCGTCGTGCCGGGGCAGGCGGCGACGATTCTCGTCGGCGGCGACAACATGACGCTCGCGCCCAACGGGATAGTGGCCGGCGTGACCGTCAACTCGGGTTTCATCCCCGTGACGAACGTCAGGCAGCTCGAAGGCTTCGGCATCCCCGTCATCGCCTTCGACATCAGCCCGAGCGTCCTGACGCCGCCGGGCGAGTACAGCGTGCGCGTGACGACGACGACGGGGCAGGCGGCCTACGTCACGGGCGGGCTGACGGTTGACCTGCCGAACGGCGTGCCCGCCGGGCAGAACCTCGCCGACAACTCGACCTTCTTCGTCGCGCAGCACTACCGAGACTTCCTCGGGCGCGAGCCGGACACGGCGGGGCTCAACTTCTGGACGAACGAGATAGAGTCGTGCGGCGCCGACGCCCAGTGCCGCGAGGCGAAGCGCAACAACGTCTCGGCCGCCTTCTTCCTCTCGATTGAGTTCCAGGAGACGGGCTACCTCGTCTACCGCTTCTACAAGGCGGCGTTCGGCGCCGTGGCGGGGACGCCCGTGCCCGTGCGCTTCCAGCAGTTCATCCCCGACACGCAGGAGATAGGGCGCGGCGTCGTCGTCAACCAAGGCGACTGGCTGGCGCAGTTGGAAGCCAACAAGCAGGCTTTCGCGCTCAAGTTCGTCCAGCGCGCCGAGTTCGCGGCTCGCTACCCGACGAGCCTGACGCCGGCGCAGTTCGTTGACGCTCTCTACGCCAACGCCGGGGTGACGCCTTCGGCCGCGGAGAGGCAGGCGGCCGTCGGCGAGTTCGGCGGCGCGGCCAACACGGCCGACGTGGCGGCGCGCGCCCGCGCGCTGCGTCGCGTGGCCGAGAGCGAGACGCTGAAGCGGCAGGAGTTCAACCGCGCCTTCGTGCTGATGCAGTACTTCGGCTACCTGCGCCGCAACCCGGACGACGCGCCCGACGCGGACTTCTCCGGCTACGACTTCTGGCTGACGAAGCTCAACCAGTTCAACGGCGACTACATCGGGGCCGAGATGATTCGGGCCTTCATCACCTCCATCGAGTACCGGCAGCGCTTCGGCTCTTAGCCGGGAAGGGCAGTGAGGCGGGACGACTTCTTCCCGCCTCACCCCGTCCTTCATCCGCGAAAAAGAGAGGGCGGGCGGAGTGGCTTGTGAAAGTCACTCCGCCCGCCCTCTCTTTCATGCGCGCGTCGGCCGCCCGGCATCGGGGAGAGCGGACGGCCGGCTCGCGCAGAGCTTACAGACTCTGACGGTCGCCCATCAGGAGGCCGTCGCCCATCAGGAAGCCGTCGCCCATCAGCAGGCCGTCGTCCGAGAGAACGCCGTCGATGAGGACGATGCCGTCGCCCATCAGGAAGCCGTCGCCGAGGAGAATGCCGTCAATGAGGACGATGCCGTCGCCCATCAGCAGGCCGTCGTTGAGGACGATGCCGTCGTTCATGAGGATGCCGTCCGTCCTGACGGCCTTGTCGCCCATCAGGAGGCCGTCGTTGAGGACGATGCCGTCATTCATGAGGATGCCGTCGCCCATCAGGAAGCCGTCAATGAGGACGATGCCGTCGCCCATCAACAGGCCGTCGTTGAGGACGATGCTGTCGTTCATGAAGATGCCGGCGGCCAGCGTCGTCTGCCCGGGGCGCGTCACGCCGTCGCCCATCAACAGGCCGTCAATGAGGACGATGCCGTCGCCCATCAGCAGGCCGTCATTCATGAGGATGCCGTCGCCCATCAGCAGGCCGTCGTTGAGGACGATGCCGTTCGTCAGGATGGGCTTCTCGTTGAAGAGGACGCCGCCCGCGTAGAGCACGCGGTTCGCGTTCGCGACCGTCTCGCCGCCGATGCTGAACGAGCCGCCGACCGTCGCGCCGTTGCGGAGCACACGCTCGCCGGCCTTGAGCTTGTCGGCGTTGGGGACGAAGGCGCGCGCCAGCTCGACCGCCGCCGCCGCGTTGAGCTGCCCCGCGCCCTGCGTCAGCGCCGAGGCGCCCTTCGACGCGAAGAGCGACCCGGGCAGCGCGTTGGCCGTCCGCACCAGCGCCGCCTTGACGAGCGCGGGCGTCAGCGAGCGGTTGGCTTCGAGCATCAGCGCCACCGTGCCGCTCACGACCGGCGCCGCGAACGAGGTGCCGTAGTAGGTGTAGTAGGCGTTACGCAGGGCGTTCGCGCCCGTCGGCTGCGCGACGCGGTCGGGGCGCTGCGCCGCCGAGTTCGGGCTCTCCTGCGACATCGCCGCCACGACGCCGCGGCCGGGCGCGACCAGCTCGGGCTTCGCCAGGTGGTCGAAGGCCGTCGGGCCCTTCGAGGAGAACTGCGCCATGCGGTCGTCGGAGCGGGCGGCGGTGCCGCGCGTGTCGGAGGCGCCGACCGTGATGGCGTAAGGGCTGTTGCCGGGGCTGTGTATGCCGCCGAAGGCCGGGCGGTAGAGGGGCGTGCCGTCGGGGTTCGAGCCGATGATCTCGTCGGTGCGCCCGTCGTTGCCGGCCGCCGCGACGACGACGATGCCCGCCAGCACGGCGCGCTCGACCGCCTTGCAGAGCGGGTCAGTGTGGTAGGACTCGCGGACGGGGGCGCCCAGGCTGAGGTTCATCACGCGGATGTTGAAGCGCTTCTGGTTGGCGATGGCCCAGTTGACGGCGCCGAGGACGGAACTGGTCGTGCCGACGCCGTGGTCGTCGAGGACTTTGAGGTCGAGGAGGCTGGCCTGCGGGGCGATGCCGGCGAGGCTCTCGCCGTAGCCGGCGGAGGCGGCGCCGTTGCCGGCGGCGACGCCCGCGACGCCCGTCCCGTGACCCTCGCGGTCAACGCCGTCGCCCATCAGCAGGCCGTCGTTGAGGACGATGCTCTTCTTGCTGACGGCCGTGCCGCCGCCGGTGAAGTCCACCGAGGCGGCGACGCGCGACTTGCCGTTCTTCTGAAAGTCGGGGTGCGAGGTGCTGACGCCGCTGTCCAGGATGGCGATGCCGACGCCCTTGCCGGTGACGCCGGGGGCTTTGCCCACGCCGGCCTGCGCGAGCGCCGCGCCGGTCGCCTCGCGGGTGACCGCCATCGCGCCGGTTACCAGGCGGTCGGGCGAGACGTAGGCGACGTCCTCGCGGTCGGCCAGCGAGGCGACCGCGCCGCGGGGCACGAGCGCCGTCACGACGTCGAGCGCCTCGAAGGCGCTGCCCCTGGAGCCGCCCTTCGAGGCGATGGCGTTGTCGTGGGCGGCCGACGGGCGGCCCTTGGTCTGGATGAGGACGCGAACAAGCTCGCCGGCGGAGCCTGTCGTCTCGAACTCGGGGGCGAGCTTCGAGTGGCGCTTCTGCGCGGCGTTCTTCTTGGGGGATGCCGCGACCTCGCGGGTCGCGAGCGGGGAGACGTAAACGCCCGCGAGCGCCACGAGGATGAAAAGAGCGGTAATACGACGGAACATTGTGACCTTCCTTCTCGGCCCCCTCACGCCTGCCCGCGTGATTAGGGGAGTGGGGGCCGCCCTTCAGTCTTAAGAACTTGGGACCGTTGGCAGGTTTCGCGCCCGGCTGTGAGAGCCGGACAAGAGTTTAAGGCCGCTTCACTCAACGAAACCTGTCAACGATCTGTCCCCGTCTAGTTCAACAGACGTGCCACCGAACCCCGCCCCCGCCGAGCCCCGCCCGACAGCCCCTAACCTCACTTTTCAAACAACTTACGTGACCACCCGACCTGCCCCTGACGGCCCGCCTTCAGACCCCGAATCTGGATACCTCGTATCCAACGTTTGCAACAAAACTTGTATTTCCCGAATTTCCCTACAAAAACCAAACAAACCACACCTGACTACCCCGTATACACTGACTACCCCGTATACACCCGACACGGCTTTGCCTCAAAACCCCCTAATCCTTAAGCACTATTGAGGCAGGAGAGGGATTTTTGAGGCAGAGTGTCCTGTCCAAAACTTCAGGGCCGTGATAGGCTCCCCGCTTCACCTCACTGTTGCCCACAACCACAAAGGAGAAAAGCTCATGAACAAAAGCAACACAGGCAGACTCGCCCGTAGATTTTTTTTAGTGTTGGTTGCGTGCTTGGCTCTAAGCGGATTCAGGGGAGACCGAACGGCTGCTACGGCAGCGTCCTGCGACATAAATCAGGCATATGAATGTATGAGGAATGGCGGCAGGTGGGGATGCTGCCAGTGCGTCCCAAGCTCGGTTGTCCTGGCGTGTGAAGTTGGTTTCACCCATGAATATAACTACTGCACGGGACAGTGTGAGCCGATTCAATAGAAGTGGCAAGCGGGTTATATAGTGCAGACACACGAAAGCCCCGCCGATGAAGACGGGGCTTTCGTGTGTCTGCCATTCACCCTATGCCGCCACCTGCCAGAACTTAGGCTTTAGCCCAAGCTCGAACATGCTCTGTATCAAACAACAGATGTTGTGGCAGAGTATCTTGCACAACGATTCGTTAATCTGCGCCCGCTCAGTCTTACTCCGAAGGCTATCCCCGAACTTCGATTTAATCATGTGAAAGGTTGATTCAACGTTGCTGCGCTTGTGGTAGTTCTGAAGGAACCGCTCTTGATTGTAAGAGAAGTAGTGGAACATACGCTTGAACAGGTCTGACGACTTCTTAGCCCCGCCCGTGCTGTTCGCCTTGAACGGTATGTAAGGCATCGCGTGGTTATCAACTACCACCTTCAGGTTGTTGGCCGAGAGATACGCCTTATCTGCGGAGACTTGACGCATGGCGAACCCCTGCGCGGTCGTCTCGATAAGAGGCTTTAAGAATCGGCTGTCGTTGGCGTGCGCGTCCGTCACTTCCACGGCAGTAACTACGTTCGTCTTCACGCCCGTCATGATGTGAATCTTAAGCCAGTCCTTCCGGCTAATCTGATTCGGCTGTAATTCCCCGAACAGCATCCGCGCCTTCCCCCACTTCGCATCACTCCAACGCTGGTAGACGCTCGTCGAAAGGCCGGATGAGTCGGCCGCGAAGTCCTGTTCTATGGCGGCCAGCGGCAAGGCGCTTTCCTCTATGAGCATCTGAAGGTAAGGCGTCAACATCTCCGACTCGAAATAGCGGAAAATGGTGTTGTAGGAGGGGAGCGCCGAGAGGTAGCCTTTGCCCTGCGCGTCTTTCAGGTCTGAGACGAAGCGGCGGCCGGACACGGTAGAGTAGACCTTGAAGGCCATGCTGAAAATCATATCCTCAAGCGGCACGCGCGGGCGTCCGTTCATCTGCGCGGGCTCGCCTACCCCCTGACAGAGCTGGTGGAGCAGGTAGAGAAACAGGCGCTTCTCTTGTGTCTGCGCGGCGTTGTAGGCGGGCCAGACTTGCGCGTACGTCTTGCGCGTGACCCGTCGCGGACTTGCTGCGGAGTCGTTCACCGAACTTTCCTTTAATCATGCTGAAAGTAGTTTCGACGTTGGAGCGTCTATGATACCGCTGCATAAAGCGTTCCTGATTCTGGGCTCGGGTTTGGTCGTTCGCGCTTGAGCTTTGGTCGTTCGGGTTTGAACTTTGGTCGCTCGACCTTTGACTTTAGCGGCTCCGGCCTGGGTTTTGGGCGTTCGGGCTTGAGCGTGGGTTGCTTTCGACGTTTGGCGGGGAGGTCGGGTTCGTCGTCAATGGCGACGTGGCGTGAGCGGTTCGGAGTGGCGGCGCGGGGCGAGGGCGGGCTCGAAAGTGAAGGGGCGGCGGGGCTTGTGTGAGCCCACCGCCCCTTCGTCCGTCTCGTGCGGCATGGGGCAAGAGGCGGCGTGTGGGGAAGGGGCGGCGGGTTCGTCGGCCCGCCGCCCCTCTTTTTACCGGGTGTTAATCTTGACGGTGCATTTTCCGTTCGTGGGGAGTTCGATGGTCTGCTTCTGCCCGGTGTTGTTGTCCGTCACTTCCACGCTGACGGGCCTGCGTAAGTCGTTCCTGAACTTGCCGTTGGTCCCGGGGAAGACGCCTGCGTCAAAGGTGATTTCGACTGAGCCGCCGGTGATGATGATTGGTGGGTCGGTTGCCGCTGACATGAGCTTTCTCCTTTGAGGTTGAGAGTTAAGGAGCGCGAGGTCAGGGGCAATTAAATAACAGCTCGCACCGAAAGTCTATCAACTTCTGCGGCGGCGGCGTCGCGGTCGGGAGTGGAGGGGAGTCGGTCGCCGCGGACGCGGAGCCGTGGCTCGGGGGGGCTGGGGCGCGCCCTTCCGGACGGGCGCCGCCGGGTTGCGACCGCCGCGGCGTCGCGTCCGCAGGGACGCCGCGGCGGTCGTCTACGCGGTGAAGCTGTCCTGGCCGGCGTCGCGCTCGGGGCCCCGCGCGGCGGAGGCGCGCGCGCGCATGCGCGCCAGTTGTTGCGGGGTGACTTCGCGGAGGCGGTCGCGCGCGACGAAGTCGCGGCGGATGCTAGAGATGAGCAACACCCCTACGACGCAGAGGCTGAAGACGAAGACGATGACGGTGAGTTCCAAGCGGTCGTAAAACCCCCTTAAGTCTGACGCCCCGGGGGGCGCCGGCGGTCTTCGGGTTCGTGCGTCGCGCGGCGGCGCGGCGCGCTCAGGCGCTGGCGCTCAGGTCGTGTCGGCCGAGTTTGAGGTAGAGGCCGCGCCGCGTCAGACCCAGCTCGCGGGCGGCGCGCGAGATGTTGCCCTTGTGCCTGCGCAGCGCCTCGGAGATCATCCGCCGCTCGAGTTCGGCCATCGCGTCGGCCAGCGTGAGCCCCTGCGAGATGGCCTGCGTGGCGGCGGCCGAGCCGAGCCCCGCCCCCTGCGAGAGCAGCGCGCTCGGGCCGCCCGCCGCGGGCGCGGACGTGCGCCGCAACTCGGGCGAGAGGTGGTCGGGCGTGATGACGGCGCCGTCCTCGGCGCGGGCGATGATGCGCTGAATCTCGTTGGTGAGCTGGCGGACGTTGCCCGGCCAGTCGCAGACCATCAGGAGGTCGAGCGTCTGCGGCGTAATCTGCACGTCGCGCCGGCCGAACTTCGCCGAGTAGTGGTTGACGTAGTAGCTGACGATGGTCGGAATCTCCGCGCGGCGCTCGCGCAGGGGCGGCACGCGCAGGCGGATGACGTTGAGGCGGTAGTAGAGGTCTTCGCGGAAGCGGCCGTCGGCGACCATGCCTTCGAGGTCGGTGTTGGTGGCGGCGATGATGCGCACGTCCACCTTCTGCGGCCGCTGCTCGCCGAGCGGCTGAATCTCGCCCTCCTGCAGGAAGCGCAGCAGCTTCGGCTGGACGTCCAGGGGCAGGTCGCCTATCTCGTCGAGGAAGAGCGTGCCGCCCGCGGCCGTGCGGATGACGCCGGCCGAGTCCGAGACGGCGCCCGTGAAGGCCCCGCGGCGGTAGCCGAAGAGGTAGCCCTCGGAAAGCTCCTTCGGGACGGCCGTGCAGTTGAAGGGGACGAAGACCTTGCTGCGGCGCGAGGAGAGCGCGTGGATGGCGCGCGCCACCAGCTCCTTGCCCGTGCCCGACTCGCCCGTGATCAGCACGGTCACGTCCGACGAGCGAATCTTGTGCACCTCCTCGACCAGCCGCGTCATCGCGGGGCTCGAGTGGATGAAGCCGGGCATGAGGCTCGCGCCCGCCAGCGAGTCCTGCGCCTGGGCGCCGGCGCCGGTTCGCGCGCGCGCGCGCAACGCGCACACGTCCATGCCCAGCTCGACGACCTTCAGGAGCGGCTCGAAGGGCGCGCCGCCCGGCAGGAGCGACAGCGCGCGCGGGGCGACGAGCAGCGTGGCCGGCGGCGCGCTCGACGGCCGGAGCGTGACGAGCCGCGCGTCGCGCCCGGCGGCGTAGGCTTCGCGCTCCTCTTCGGCCGCGGCGCGGTCGAGCGCGGCGCAGGCCGCGGCCGCCTCGTGCGCGTCGTAGCCGTGCGCGACGACGACGCGCGTGTGGCCGTCCTCGCCCGCCTCGGCGACGAGGATGCGCGCGGCGCGCGTCTCCTGGTGGATGACGGCCGCCAGCTCCCGCAGCAGAAGCTCGCGCGAGGCGACCGCCTCGGCCAGCCGCAGGGTGAGGAGCTGCGCGGGCGCGGGCGGCTCGGCCGGCTGCTCCGCGGGGGCGTGGCTCTCAAGCTCCTCTATCGACTCTTCGGCGCGCGCCAGGTCGAGCTTGGCGCCCAGCTCGGCGAAGGTGTGGACGGCGAGCCCGAGGTGCTCGCGCGCGCGCTCGGGCTGCGCGGCGGCGGCGTAGGCGCGCCCCAGAAGGTGGTGCGCGCGCGCCGTCCGGTAGCGGTCGCCGAGCATCTCCGAGATGGAGAGGCAGCGGCCGAAGTGGTGGACGGCGAGCGTGGCGTCCTCGCGCGAGAGCGCCAGCAGGCCGTGCACGCGCTGCGACTCGCCCGCGATGCCGATGTCCGAGCTGATGGCCTCGGCCTCCTCGGAGGTGCGCGCCAGGTGCGCGGCGCTCTCGGCCGTCTCGCCGCGCAGCAGGCGCGTCTCGGCGAGCAGCAGGCGCGCGTCGCAGATGCCGCGGTGGTCGCCGATGGACTCGGCCAGCGCCAGCACCCGCGAGCCCAGGTCGAGCGCCTTGTCGGTCAGGTCGAGCCGTATGTAGCAGCGCGTCAGCGTCCGCATGGCCTGCGACAGGTTCCACTTGCCGCCCTTGTGGCCGCTCTCGACCGCGCGCTCCAGGTACTCGCGCGCCTCCGCGAGGTCGCCGCGCAGCATCCGCAGCTCGCCGAGCGAGTCGTAGACGACCGCCGCCGAGCCGGCGTGCTCGTCCAGCTCCATGACGAGTTCGAGCGCGCGCTTCAGGGCCGACTGCGCCCTGTCCCACTCGCCGATCATCATCAGGTTGATGCCGAGGTTGTTGTAGGCGTTGACGGCGTTGTCCTTGTGCTCGGTGCGCTCGTTGTAGGCGACGGCCTTCTCCAGGGCGCGGATGCCTTCGTGCGGGCGCTGGAGCCACCAGTAGGCGGCGGCCGCGTTGGTGTAAATCTTCCCGAGCATGAAGGGCGCCGGGCGCTCGCCGATGAGCTGGATGGCCTGCTCGAAGTTCTCCAGCGTCTTCTCCCACTGCCCCTCGTGCGCGTCGGCCATCCCGAGGCCGAAGTAGCAGTCGGCCATGCCGCGCCAGTCGCCGGCGCGGCGGAAGTATTCGAGCGCCTTGTTGTTGTGGTCGCGCGCGATGGAGTACTCGGAGATGGAGCGGTAGACGCGCGCGAGCGCCGTGTAGACGTTGCCCGTGCGCGCGTCGGGGCCGCCCTGCTCGGTGGCCGAGCGCAGCTCGGACTGGAGGAGCGCGATGGCCTTCGGGTGGTCGCCGGTGTAGTTGTAGGAGAGCCCCAGCTGGACGCGGACGCTGGCGAACGTCTCGGGGTCAACGCCCGCGCCGGAGTCGGCCGCCTCGTACATCTCGACGGCTTCGAGGGCGTCGCGGCTGCGGCCGAGCGCCTGGAGCGCGATGGAGTGCAGGTAGCGGGCGCGCGCGAGCAGCGCCGGGTCGCGCCGCGCCTGCGGGATTATCTGGCGCAGACGCTGCTCGGCCGTCGAGGGCAGGCCGCGGTCGAGCAGCCCGCGCGTCTCTTCGAGCTGCGCTTCGAGCGCGGGCGCCGCGCCGCGCCGCCCCGCGGCGAGCTGGACGACGGGCGTCTGCGAGGCCCGTCCGGGCGAGCGTTCGCCTCGCTCAGCGTCCCCTTGATGCAAGCGTGAACTCATGCGGCCCTTTTGCCCGCTCCAGGCGAAGAGGCGTGTCGGCGCTCTTTGCTTTTGTAATTTCGGCGGCTGGAAGTGGGTGCCCGGTCTTCTCTGAACTGCACCCTTCAGAACAATGCCAAAGGCTTGTCGGTTCCAGACTTTAGCACACATCCGCGAACACTGGCCAGCAAACTGTAGGCGGCGCGGCTCCGCCCGCCCGGCCTCCGACGCCCCCGGCGCGAACCGCCCCCGCCGAGGGTTTTTTCACCGCCCGCCGCCCGCCGCCCGCCGGCCCCTCCGCAAAGGGCACGCGGTTTGACAGCCGCGGTCTGGAGTTGTCAGGCGCGGGCCGGTTTGGTACAAATCAGGGCGTTAAATCAGACAGGCTCGCATGGTGTGGGTACAGGCGGGGCGTCGCGACGCCGGCCCGCGCGCGGACGTGCGCGGGCGGCTTTACGCGAGGCGTCCCGCCGCGACCCCGCGACAGGAGGCGATAGATGGCCGAGACGACCGCGGCGGCCCCGAGCGCCGGGAAGAGGGAGATCGGCAGGCTCAAGCGCTGGCTGTTGAAGGGCCGGCTTGAGGAGGTGGAGGGTCCGCACGAGCGTGAGGGGCAGCACCACGAGCACCCCTGGTGGATGGTGATGTGCCTGACGGGCGTGGACTACTTCTCGACGCTCGGCTACCAGCCGGGCATCGCGTTTTTGGCCGCCGGGGCGCTTTCACCCATCGCCACGCTCATCCTCGTCCTGCTCACGCTCTTCGGCGCGCTCCCGATGTACAACCGCGTGGCCGCGGCGAGCCCGCACGGCGACGGCTCCATCTCGATGCTCGAGAACCTGCTGTCGCGCTGGAAGGGGAAGCTGTTCGTCCTCGCGCTGCTGGGGTTCGCGGCGACGGGCTTCATCATCACCATCACGCTCTCGGCCGCCGACGCCACCGCGCACATCCTCGAAAACCCTTACGTCCACGGCCACTTCCACTGGCTCGACCACCCAATCGCGCTGACGCTCGTCCTCATCGGGCTCCTGGGCGCGGTCTTCCTCAAGGGGTTCAAGGAGGCCATCGGGCTCGCGGTCGTCATCGTCATCGTCTACCTGCTGCTGAACCTCGTGGTCATCGGCGTGGGCTTCTACCAGATTTACCTGAACCCGCAGGTCATCGGGTCGTGGCGCGAGGCGCTGTTCGCGCACCCGAAGGTGCAGGGGAGCGCCGCGATGATAGTCGTCGTCGCGCTCTTCCTCTTCCCGAAGCTGGCGCTCGGGCTCTCGGGCTTCGAGACGGGCGTCGTCGTCATGCCGCTCGTCAAGGGCGAGCCGGGCGACACCCACGAGAACCCCGAGGGGCGCATCCGCAACACGCGCAAGCTGCTGCTCGGCGCGGCGGCCATCATGAGCGTGATGCTCATCATGAGCAGCCTCGTCACGACGCTCCTCATCCCGCCCGAGGAGTTCCGCGCGGGCGTCGAGGGCGAGTTGGGGAACGAGCCGGGCAAGGCCAGCGGGCGCGCGCTCGCCTACCTGGCGCACACGTACCTCGGCGACCTCTTCGGCACGCTCTACGACCTGAGCACCATCACGATTCTCTGGTTCGCGGGGGCGTCGGCGCTGGCCGGCCTCCTCAACATCGTGCCGCGCTACCTGCCGCGCTACGGCATGGCCCCCGACTGGGCGAAGGCGACGCGCCCGCTGGTGCTCGTCTTCACGGCCATCGCCTTCGCCGTCACCGTCCTCTTCAAGGCGGACGTGGACGCGCAGGCGGGCGCGTACGCGACGGGCGTGCTGGTGCTGATGGGCTCGGCCGCGGTGGCGGTGTCGCTGGCGATGTGGCGGCGCGGCGAGCGGACGCGCTGGGCCTTCCTCGTCATCTCCATCATCTTCGCCTACACGACGGTCATCAACGTCGTCGAGCAGCCCGAGGGCATCAAGATAGCCTCGTTCTTCATCGCCGCCATCGTCTTCACGTCGCTCATCTCCAGGGTCTGGCGGACGACCGAGCTGCGCGTCGAGCGCATCGAGCTGGACGAGGTGGCGAGCGAGTTCATCGCCGACATCATCGAGCGCGACAGCCAGATTCGCATCGTCGCCAACCGCCGCGACGTGGGCGACGCCGCCGAGTACCAGTGGAAGGAGCGCGAGAAGCGGCAGGACAACCACATCCCCACGCGCGACCCCGTCCTCTTCTTCGAGGTCACGCCCGGCGACGCGTCCGAGTTCTCGGGCGTGCTCAAGGTGCGCGGCGTGGACGTGGACGGCTACAGGGTCCTGCGCGCCGACAGCCCCGCGGTGCCGAACGCCATCGCGGCCTTCATGCTCCACCTGCGCGACACGACGGGCAAGCTGCCGCACATCTACTTCGGCTGGAGCGAGGGCAACCCCCTGATGTACCTGCTGCGCTACATCGCCTTCGGCGAGGGCGACACCGCGCCCGTCACGCGCGAGATTCTGCGGCAGGTCGAGGACGACCCCGAGCGGCGGCCGGCCGTCCACGTCGGCGGGTGAGGGGGGGCGCGGATTGCTAATCGGCCCGATGAAAAACTTTCACCGCCTCCGGCGCCCGGGCCCGCCTTTCGTCGTTGCATACCGGCGCGGCCGGGCGTAAGATTCGCGCCGTTGAAAACCTGTCTGCCGAAGCCGCTCGCGGCGCGCACACGTGGCGCGCGGGAAGGGCGGCGCGGGGGAACCAACTTCCCGCACACGCGGGAAAGGGGCGCATCGCGCGCGCCGGCGGCCTTGAGGTCGCGGGCGCGTGTGTAGAACACTTCCAAGTTCGAGCCCGTCAGCTAACCTCGCAGGCTGCACATTTGGAAGGGCATCACCGCCGCGAACCCTGGAGGGGCGCGGGGCCTTGTGCTCCGCGCCCCTCCGCCTTTACGGCCGCTGGTGTCCGCCGCCGAGAGGAGGGTTCGTCATGCAATATTCAGGCGCAGGCGCGTCGGGGGCGAGGGGCGAGGGCCGTTTCAAGAGGTGGCTCCTGCGCGGGCACGCCGAGGAGATGGAAGGCCCGCACGAGCGCGAGGGGCAGCACCACGAACAGCCCTGGTGGAAGGTGATGTGCCTGACGGGCGTGGACTACTTCTCGACGCTCGGCTACCAGCCGGGCATCGCGTTTTTGGCCGCCGGGGCGCTCTCGCCCATCGCCACGCTCATCCTCGTCCTGCTCACGCTCTTCGGCGCGCTCCCCATCTACAACCGGGTCGCCGAGCAGAGCCCGCACGGCGAGGGCTCCATCTCGATGCTTGAGAACCTGCTGTCGCGCTGGAAGGGGAAGCTGTTCGTCCTCGTCCTGCTCGGCTTCGTCGCCACCGACTTCGTCATCACCATCACGCTCTCGGCCGCCGACGCCACCGCGCACGTCATCGAGAACCACTACGTCAAGGAGCACGCGTCGTTCCTCGACCACCGCGTCGTCGTGACGCTGGTGCTCGTCACGCTCCTGGGCGCGGTCTTCCTCAAGGGGTTCAAGGAGGCCATCGGGCTGGCGGTCGTGCTCGTCGGCGCGTACCTCGCGCTCAACCTCGTCGTCGTCACGCGCGGGCTCCACGAGCTGTTCTTCGTCCACCCGGAGGCGCTGCCGCGCTGGTGGGAGGCGGTGATGAACGCCGAGGTGGGCGGCGCACAGGTCAACGGGCGGCTCTTGGCGATGGCCGGCATCGCGCTGCTGCTCTTCCCGAAGCTGGCGCTGGGGCTCTCGGGCTTCGAGACGGGCGTGGCCGTGATGCCGCTCGTCAGGGGCGACGGGCGCGACGCCGGGGGGCGTTTGCGCGCGCGCGTGCGCAGCACCCGCAAGCTGCTGCTGACGGCGGCGCTCGTGATGAGCGTGATGCTGATTACGAGCAGCCTCGTCACCTCGACGCTCATCCCGCCGCAGGAGTTCGCCGCGCCGCCGCCGGGCCAGCACGTCGGCGGCGCGGCGTACGGCCGCGCGCTCGCCTTCCTCGCCTACGGCTTCTTCGGAAACGGCTTCGGCGCGCTCTACGACCTGAGCACCGTCTGCATCCTCTGGTTCGCGGGGGCGTCGGCGATGGCGGGGCTGCTCAACATCGTGCCGCGCTACCTGCCGCGCTACGGCATGGCCCCGGACTGGGCGGTGGCGCAGCGCCCGCTCGTGCTCATCTACACGCTGGTCGCCTTCGCCGTCACCGTCCTCTTCGACGCCGACGTGGAGAAGCAGGGCGGCGCGTACGCCACCGGCGTGCTCGTCCTGATGAGTTCCGCGGCGATAGCCGTCACGCTCTCGGTCTGGCGGCGCGGGGGGCGCTGGGCGCCGTTCCTCGTCATCGCGCTCGTCTTCCTCTACACGACGGCGCAGAACGTCCACGAGCGCCCCGAGGGCATCAAGATAGCCTCGTTCTTCATCGGCGCCATCATCTTCACCTCGTTCATGTCGAGGGTCTGGCGGACGACCGAGCTGCGCGTCAAGGAGGTCGAGCTGGACGACGTGGCGCGCGAGTTCATCCGCGAGCTGGTCGAGAAGGGGAGCGAGATTCGCATCGTCGCCAACCGCCGCGACGCGGGCGACGCCGCCGAGTACCGCACGAAGGAGCGCGAGAAGCGGCAGGACAACCACATCCCGACGCGCGACCCAGTCCTCTTCCTCGAAGTGACGCTCGGCGACGCGTCGGAGTTCTCGGGAGTGCTCCGCGTCAGCGGCGTGGACGTTGAGGGCTACAGGGTGCTCCGCACGCAGAGCCCCGCGGCGCCGAACGCCATCGCGGCCTTCATGCTCCACCTGCGCGACACGACGGGCAAGCTGCCGCACGTCTACTTCGGCTGGAGCGAGGGCAACCCGCTCAAGTACCTGCTCAAGTACATCGCCTTCGGCGAGGGCGACACGGCGCCGACCACCCGCGAGGTGCTGCGCCGGGTCGAGCACGACCCAGAGCGGCGGCCGGCCGTCCACGTCGGCGGGTAAACAGTCCGAAGCCGCAAGGGCCGAGAGCCGTGGCGGGAGAAGACGTCTTCTCCCGCC